>NZ_JBHWLC010000038.1:0-82539 GCF_042730635.1 Streptomyces sp. NPDC059917 | reverse complement strand
CCGTGCGCCCCGCCCCGCCGTGCGGCTCAGCCCTTGTCGGGCCGGTCGGTGACCCGCAGGGTGTTCAGCAGCGGCTTGCCGAAGCCGCTGTGCGTGACGAAGCGGATGTTGAGGACTCCGTCGGTGACCGTGACCGTGTAGCTGCGGGTCAGGGCCGTGTAGGTGCCCGCCTCCAGGGCGATGTCCAGCGAGGGCAGGACCTGGACGCCCTCGGCCAGGACGTCGAAGACGCGCTTGTCGGGCCGGGTGTTGGACAGTTCGGCGAAGCCCAGCTCCACCGTGTAGGTGCCGTTGGGCACGTTGTCGAAGCGGTACTCGTACATCCCCTCGCGGGCGTTGCGGAAGAGCCGCTGATCGTCCGTGGCGAGGATGGCGTGTCCGGTGGACTTCACCGTCGAGGCGCCCTGGTAGCCGTAGGACCCGGCGGTGTACTTGCGGTCCGGGGACCAGGTGTCGCCGAGCGTGTCCGTGGCGGCGTAGTCGGAGCCCGCGTCCAGCGCCGCCTGGTAGCGGGGCACGACCACCTTGACGGGCACGGTCAGCACCGGGGTGCGGCCGCTGCCCGAGGTGATCTTCAGGTCCGTGCTCAGCACCGTGCCGGGGGCCAGGCCCGTGGTGTCCACGGTGAGGGCGAGGGCCGCCTTCGCCCCGGTCGGCAGGTCGCCGGCGCCCGGGGTGGCGCTCAGCCAGGCCGCGTTCTCGGACACCGTGAAGGCGGTGCCCAGGCCCGGGTTGGTCAGGTCGAGGGTGCGGGTGCGCTTCTGCTCCGGCGGGACGACGACCTCGACGCTCGCCTTGGCCGGGGTGACGCGGGCCGTGCGCAGGGAGCGGCTGAGGGCGGTGACGTCGGCCGCCTTGACATCCACGGTCGCCTGGGCGCCCTCGTACGACGGGGCCGTCAGGGTGACGGTGGCGGAGCCGGAGGGGCTCTGGACGACGTAGCCGCCGTCCGCCCCGGTGGTCGCGGTCACGGCCGCGGCTCCGGCGCCGACGGTCACGGTCGCGCCCGCCACCCCGTTGCCGTCGTTGGCGTCGAGGACCCGCCCGGCCACCACGCCGCTCCTGGTGGTGCGGAAGGCGACGGAGAGGCCGTCGGTGATGCCCGCCGTGTTGTAGGAGTACTTGAAGGCGTCCGTGCCGGTGGCGTTCTCCACGCCGATGGTGGCGCTGGAGCCGCCCTTGATCCCGGCGCCGCCGGTGTTCTTGTAGGTGTAGGTCACCTGGCCGTCCTCGCCGATGGCGGCCGAGAACGAGAACTTGTCGGCCTGCGCCGACCAGTGCGCGACGTCCCGCCATTCGATGACGTACGTCCGGTGCGGCGCCGTGCCGGTGACCGCGGTAAAGACGCCCGAGCCGGTGCCCGCGGCGCCGACGACCAGGTCGTCCCAGAAGGGGTAGAGCGCGGCGTTCGGCGTGCCGGCGCTCGGGATGTCCCCGTTGATGTCGCTGGTGTTGTTGCCGCCGAAGCTGACGGTTCCGTTGGTGCCGATCCAGGCCTGCCCGTAGGTCCTGCCGTACAGCGGCAGCGGGAAGGGCAGGTCGACCCGCTCGGTGGTGTTGTCCCCGGTCAGCGCGAGCTGGCGGTCACCGGCCGCGTAGGGGCGGCCGCCCGCCGCGGCGCAGGCGTAGCCGTAGGTGTCGGTCCGCTCGGGGAGGTTGACCGTCACCGTGGTGTCACCGGCGACGGTGACCCGGCTGGCGCCCCCGGTGAGGCAGCGCGAGGAGTGGGTCGCGCTCACGTCGTACGTTCCGTTCGGCAGGGTGACCTCGAAGCGGCCCTGGCCGTCGGCGGTCGCGGTCACCGGGGTGTCCGCGATGGTGACGGTGGCGCCCGCGGCCGGTCCGGCCGCGGAGGTGACGGTGCCGGTCAACTTGCCGGAGGCGGCCTGGCTGAGGGTGAAGTCGCTGGTGGCGGTCGCGCT
The DNA here is from genome assembly GCF_042730635.1 of Streptomyces sp. NPDC059917. Taxonomy (NCBI): domain Bacteria; kingdom Bacillati; phylum Actinomycetota; class Actinomycetes; order Kitasatosporales; family Streptomycetaceae; genus Streptomyces; species Streptomyces sp. NPDC059917. Next base: position 80,617 of record NZ_JBHWLC010000038.1, on the reverse strand, counting down.
CGCGGTGACCGTGGCGGTGGCGGTGGCCTGGCCGAAGCCGAACTTCGCGGCGGTCAGGGCGTAGTCGCCGACGCTGAGCGAGGGGAAGCCGTAGCTGCCGTCGGCCGCGGTGGTCGCCGTGCGGTCGATCGGTCCGTGCGCGGTGACCTTCACTCCGGCGACGGGCTGGCCGCCGTCGGTGCGGACGGTGCCCGCCAGTGCGCCGACCTCGCCGCGCGGGGCGGCCTGGACGGCGGCCAGGGCATCGAGGCGGCCCTCGCCGAAGACGTTGTTGTCGGCGGCGTTGCCGCCGCAGGTGGTGTCGCCGGTGTCCTGGGCGGTGCCGTCGAGCAGGGCCTCGGTCTGCGCGACGTCGCCTTCGAGGGCGGGCGCGGCGGACCACATCAGGGCGACGGTGGCCGCGGTGTGCGGGGAGGCCATGGAGGTGCCGGAGAAGGCTTCGTAGGTGCCGCCGGGGACCGAGGAGCGGATGTTGACCCCGGGGGCGGAGAGATTGGGCTTGACGATGCCGCCGGGGCCCGCGCCGCGCGAGGAGAACGACGCGACGGCGTTGTTGATGTCGAAGGCGCCGGAGCTGTAGGAGTGCGCGTAGTCGCCCGGTGATCCGCTGGTGGCGCAGGCGGGTCCGTTGTTCCCGTTGGAGAAGGCGGGGAAGATGCCCGCCGCGCGCCAGGTGTCGACGATCTGCTGGTACCAGTCGTCGTGCGCCGCGCTGCCCCAGGAGTTGTTGACGATGTCCGGGGCGAGGTCGGGCCGCGGGTTCTGCCCGTTCAGGTCGGTCGGGGCCACCACCCACTGGCCGGCGGCCAGCAGGGAGGCCTCGGAGCAGGAGTTGCTCTCGCAGCCCTTGGCGGCGATCCACTTGGCGCCGGGCGCCACGCCGATCTTGTTGGCGCCGCCGTCGTCGCCGACCATCGTGCCCATGGTGTGGGTGCCGTGGTCGTTGTTGTCGCAGGGGGCCGCGGTGGTGCAGATCCCGGCCGGGTCGTACCAGTTGTAGTTGTGGTCGTAGCTGCCGTCGGCGGCCCGGCCGCGGTACTGGTTGGCCACGGCGGGGTGGGTGTAGTCCACCCCGCTGTCGATGTTGGCGATGACGATGCCCTCGCCGCGGACGCCGTACTGGCTCCAGACCTGCGGGGCCTTGATCCGGTCGATGTTCCACTCGACGGCGTCGGCGGCGGCCTTCTCCCGCTTGCCCTCGGCGGGCTTGGGGATGGAGACCTTGTCGTCGGCGTCGATCCGGGAGACCTCGGGGCGCTGGGCGAGGGTGCCGGCGAGCTTCTCGCTGCCGACGACGCGCACCGCGTTGACGATCCAGTAGGAGGTGTACTCGGCCCCGGCGCCGTCGAGGGCCTTGCGCAGCTCGGTCTGGGTGCGGGCCGCGTGGTCCTTCTTGGCCTTGAGCACCGCCCCGGCCTTGCCGGTGCGGGTGGGCTGCTCGGCGGCGGCGGTCAGGTCCGCGGCGCTGTCGAGGTAGACCCAGAAGGCGGCCTTGCCGCCGTCGAGCTGGGTGCGGAGCTTCGGTTCGATCTTCCGCTCGGCCGCGGCCTTCGACGGGTCGGGCTCGGGGGCCGCGGCCGCGGCGCCCGCGCCGAGCGGGAGGAGCAGGAGCGAGGTGAGCGCGGCGAGTGCCGCGCGTAAGGGCCTGTTCGGCTGTGCCACGTGTGGTCTCCTCGTACGACGTGTGCAGGTGTGTGCAGGTTGTGCGCGAAGGACGTGCGTGACGTGCGCGGGTCATGGTGATCCGGCCGACATGTTCATTACAAGGGAGCGTTTTGCGCCGCTCCCGGCCGCCGGGTGGCCCGTACGGACCGGCCGGGTGAGCCTGGGAGACATGGACTCGGACGAAGTGGCCGGTGTGCGCCTCGCTTCCGCGCGGGGCCGGTGGATCCTGCTCGCCACGGTGCTCGGCTCGTCCATGGCGCTGCTGGACTCCACCGTCGTCAACGTCGCCCTGCCCCGGATCGGGCAGGACCTCGGCGCGGACCTGGCCGTGCTCCAGTGGACCGTCAACGCCTACCTGCTCACCCTCGCCGGGCTGATCCTGGTCGGCGGAGCACTCGGCGACCGCTACGGCCGGCGGCGCGTCTTCGTCCTCGGCGTGACGTGGTTCGCCGTCGGCTCGCTGCTGTGCGGCATCGCCCCGAACGCGGGCGTGCTGATCGCGGCCCGCGCCCTCCAGGGCATCGGCGGGGCGCTCCTCACCCCCGGGTCGCTCGCGCTGATCCAGGGCTCGCTGCATCCGGACGACCGGGCGCGGGCCGTCGGCCTGTGGTCCGGCTTCGGCGGGGTCGGCGCGGCCGTGGGCCCCTTCGTCGGCGGATGGCTGGTGGACGGGCCGGGCTGGCGCTGGGTGTTCCTGCTGAACGTGCCGGTCGCCGCGCTCTGCGTGCCGGTGGCGCTGCGCCACGTACCGGAATCGAGGGATCCACAGGCGCACGGGCGGTTCGACGTGGCCGGGGCGGTACTGGGAGCGGCCGCGCTGGCGCTGGTGACCTACGCCCTGATCGAGGCCCGGTCGGGCTCCGCCCTGGTGGTGGGGGCCGCGGTGGTTGGCGTGGCACTGGCCGTGGCCTTCGTCCTGCTGGAGCGGCGACGGGCCGATCCGATGGTGCCGCCGGGGATCTTCGCCTCGCGCCAGTTCACCGCCGTCAACCTGGTGACCCTGTGCGTGTACGCGGCCTTCGGCGGCTTCTTCTTCCTCTCCGTGCTCCAGCTCCAGGTGGTCGCCGGGTACTCGGCGCTGGCCGCGGGGGCCGCGCTGCTGCCGACGACCGCGTTGATGCTGCTGCTGTCGGCCCGCTCCGGGGAGCTGGGCGAGCGGATCGGGCCGCGGATCCCGCTGACGGTGGGGCCGCTGCTCTGCGCGGCGGGGATGCTGCTGATGCTGCGGGTGGGTCCGGGGGCCTCGTACCCGCTGGACGTGCTGCCCGCGCTGCTGGTGCTCGGGGCGGGGATGGTCACGCTGGTGGCCCCGCTGACCGCGACGGTACTGGCCTCCGTGGACCCGGGCCGGGCGGGCCTGGCCAGCGGGATCAACAACGCCGCGGCCCGGGCGGCCGGTCTGCTGGCCGTGGCGGCGCTGCCGCTGCTGGCCGGGATGGGGCCGGACGCCTACCGCTCGGCCGAGCAGTTCGGCGCCGCCTTCGACCGGGCGATGCCCTGGTGCGCGGGGGTGCTGGTGCTCGGCGCCCTGGTCGCGTGGGCGACCGTACGCTCCCCCGCGCCCGGGGCCGCCCGACCGCAGTGCCACACGCAGTGCGCGGTGACCGCTCCGCCGCTCGAATCCCCCGGAGCGGCGGAGCGGCCGGACCCGCCGGCCTGAGGCGTCACCCGCGGGTCGCGCTCACCACCCGGAGGGGGCGGGCGGCGCCACCACCGGCGGGCGGTCGTCGCAGGTGATCGTGTTGGGCAGCTCCCACGGGGCGAGCCAGGGCCCGGTTCTGCCGCCGCCGTCATTGCCGCCGAGGTCGGTCAGGGAGAACTCCGACCCGGTGGCGGGGAATTGGAAGGAGCCGCAGTTGTTGACGCCGACGGCCCCCACGTTGCGGGCGTCGACGTTCTCGAAGGTGGCGGAGCCGGCCGAGCGGGCGCTGACCACCGAGGTACCGGTGCCGTCCACCCGGACGTCCTTGAAGTGCACGTTGTCGATCCGGTAGAGGTCCTTCACGGGCCAGTCGCTGACCAGCATGATCGCGTTGTAGGTGCTGTCGAGGAAGGCGTTCCCGATGACCTGGACGTCCGCCCGGTCGATGCTCCGGTCCAGTGCGTAGAACCAGATCGCGCCGAGGCCGATGTTCCAGTTGAGCTCGTAGGTACCGGCGCGGACGGTGGTGTTGCCGCTGATCCGCAGCTCCCCGGTGAAGGGTTCCGCGCCGAAGCGGGATCCGACGTGCAGGGCGCTGCCCTCGCGGACCGGATCGGCGATCAGGTTGTCGGAGATCGTGGTGTCGGCGCCGCCGTAGACCGCGATGCCGTTGGCCAGGGTCGGGCTCTGCACGGTGTTGTGGGAGAAGGTGTTGCGGGCGTCCGCGGTCCTCTCGGACCACAGCGCGAGGCCGTCGTCGCCGGTGTTGCGGACGAAGTTGTCCTGGACCAGGGAGTCCGTGACCCCGGTGTGGAAGTTGAGGCCGTCGGCGATCTGGTCGACGATGACGTTGCGGGTGACCTTCAGACCGCTCATCGGGCCGTCGAACCAGAGGCCGACCTTGGTGTGGTGGATGTACAGGCCGTCGACGGTCGAGTCGCTCAGGGCCCCGCCGACGCCGTTCACCTGGTCGGTGTCGACCCGCTCGCGCACGTCGCCCTCGATGGCGAAGCCGGAGAGGTGGACGCCCCTGCTGCCACCGGCCGCGGCGTCCTTGCCGTAGAACCCGACGCCCCTGCCCTTGACCACGGTCCACCAGCTGCCCGCGCCCGTGATGGTCACGTCGTCGACGACGATGTGCCGGTTCACCTGGTAGGTGCCGGGCGGCAGGTAGACGGGGACGTGGTGGCGGCGGGCGAAGACGACCGCCCGGTCGATGGCGTCGGCGGAGTCGCGGCGGCCGGTCGGATCGGCCCCGAACAGCAGCGCGTTGGCGGGCGTCGCCGTCAGCCGGGGCGCGCCGACCAGCTGCGAGTCGAGCAGGTCGATCACGGTCCGGGCCGCCGCGCTGTCCGCGGGCACGGTGAGCCGGACCCGGTCCCCCGCGCGATAGGTCCGGCCGAGCAGCAGCCGCTGCTCGTCGTACATGTGGTGCGGCCGGAAGGGCTTGGCGATGACGGGCGCGGGGGAGGTCGCGGCCGGGACGCACCCGCACTCGGTGATCCACCAGTCGGGGTGGAGCAGGTCCCCCCGCGGGTCGTTGCTGAAGGGGTACTGGTTGTACAGCCAGGAGTACTGCGAGGTCAGCGTCATGGAGCGGCGGTTCTTGCCGTTGACGGTGACGTCGAGCGGGGCCGTGATCCCGCCGCCCGCCGGGGCGTCGGGAAGGCTGTAGCGCACGGTGATCGCGTCGGCCGCGGCCGGAAGGGTGAACTCCACGTACCGGCCCGGGGCCAGTTGCACCGCCTTGCGGCCGGAGGCCTCGGCGGGCAGGGCGTAGGCGGAGCGGTCGGGGCCGATGACGGAGCCGTCGGTCACCGCGTTCTCCGCCTCCTGCTCGACGAAGTCCACACGGGCGCCGCGGCCCTGGACGAGGGCGGGATCGAGGGCGGCCCGGGTGACCACCGGGGCGGCGGGGACGGTGGGGGCGCCCGGGGCCGCGGGCGCCGCCGGTGCGCCGATGCCGCCGTGCTGGCGGTGAGCGCCGCCAGCACGGCGGCCGTTCTTCTTCGTGACATGGCCGGACAGTAGGGCGCGGCTCGATGCCACAGCAATACTCCTGCCAAGAATCTTCTATCCACTGTCGGATTCTTGCGGCGATCTGTGCTGTGGCGGACTCATGGAACGGCTCGTACCGTGGAGTCCCTGGCCCCTCCTGCGTCGGGAGCCCCATGTGCTGGAGTGCGACGGCCGACCTGGTCGCCGGTACGGCGATCACCGCCGTCGGGCTGGTGTGCGTCGCCCTGACCCGTCGGGCCCGCGACCTGCCCGTCGCCGCGCTGCCGCTCCTGCTGGGCGGCCATCAGCTGGTGGAGGCCGCGCTCTGGCACTCCGGTGGGGGCCGCGGCCCGGCCGCCACCGCCTGGGCCGTGATCGCCCTGCCGCTGCTGGCCGCGTGGGTGCCGTTGGGCGTGCTGCTCGCCGCGGGCCCCGCGGCGGCCCCCGGGGTGCGGCGACGGCTGCTGGTCCCGACCGCCGTGGGGCTGCTCACCTCGGGGTTCCTGGCGTACTGCCTGGCCACGCGGCCGGTGACCGCCGAGCTGCGCGGCCACGTCGTCGGCTACGGGGTGAGCGTGCCGTACCTCCCGCTCGCGCTCGCGGGCTATCTCTTCGCCACCCTCGGCCCGCTGCTGCTGGCCGGTGACCGGCTGCTACGGGTGCTCGGGGTGGTGATGGCCGCCGGAGCGGCGTTCTGCGCGCTGGTGTGGCGCCTGGAGTTCGCCTCCACCTGGTGCGCCTTCGCCGCGGTCGCGTCCGTGCTGGTGCTGGGCTGGGTGCGCCGGGACGCGGGCGGCCGCGGTCACTGGTTCTTGGCGCCCAGGACGAACAGCAGGTAGACGAAGAAGGCGAAGAGGTGGCCGACGAACAGGTAGATCGTCAGCCGGATGATCAGGCCGCGCGGGAACTTCGACTCGATGCGCTTGGCGACCGTCGGCTCCGCCCCGGCCACCGCCGACGCGTCCGACGGGACCTCCTGCGCTACCTCTGCCGACACGTTCTCTCCTCGGGTCACGGTGCGACTCCTCTGCTCTCAGTGGTGCGTGGTGGCCGCGCCGCCGAGGCACAGCCCGGCGAGGCTGCTCTGCAGCAGGGTGTGGACGAACAGCAGATCGGCCCCGCCCTCGGCGGCCGCGCCGATCCGGTGCGGGGTGAGCGAATCGAAATGGGCACTGTCCCCGGGCTCCAGGACGTGCCGGGTCTCCCCCAGGTACAGCCGCAGCCGCCCCTTGAGGACGTACAGCCACTCCTCGCCGGGGTGCACGCGCACCAGCTCGCCCTGCTCGCGGGCGTACGGCACGTGCACCCGCAGCGCCTGCATCCCCCGCCCCGAGCCCCCCGCCTGCCAGTAGGTCCAGCCGTCGGCCTCGCGGGCACCCGGCCCGCCGGCCCGTACGATGGGGTCGGCGACCGCGGGGGTCTCTCCGAGCAGCTCCGAGACCGTCGTGGCGTAGGTACGGGCGAGCTCCAGCAGCAGCGGCAGCGAGGGCTGGCGGCGACCGGTCTCCAGGCGGGACAGGTGGGCGGGCGAGAGTCCGGCCCGCGCGGCGGCGGCCTCCAGGGTCAGCCCGGCACGGCGGCGCAGCTCGCGCAGCTGGGGGGCGACCGTGGTGGACGGCTCCGCGGGAGCGCCGGGCGCCGCGTGAGCGGTGCCGGAGGGGCCGGAGGCAGGTCCGGGACCGGGGTTCATGCCCCGATTGAGCCAGAAACTTACCTGCCTGGCAATTCTCTTGCCTCAGAGGCAAAACGGCCCGAGTGCCACCCGTCAGTCCGCCGGGCCCGCCGCGGCGGTCCCCACCCCCTGGGCCAGCACGTGCTCCAGCGTGTCCGCCTCGGCAGCCGACTTGTCCGGGCGGTAACGCACCACCCGTGCGAAGCGCAGCGCCACCCCGCCCGGATAGCGCGGGGACCGCTGGAGTCCGTCGTAGGCGATCTCCACCACCAGCTCGGGGCGGACCCGCACGGTGTGGCCGTCGTCCTCGACGGCCAGCTCGCCCAACCGCGCGGTCTGCCAGCGCAACAGCTCGTCCGTGAGCCCCTTGAAGGTCTTGCCCAGCATCACGTGCGTCCCGTCGGCGGCCCGCGCGCCCAGGTGCAGGTTCGACAGCAGGCCGGTGCGCCGACCGTGGCCGCGTTCCACGGCGAGCACCACCAGGTCGAGCGTGTGCACCGGCTTCACCTTCAGCCAGTGCTTGCCGCGCCGCCCGGCCGCGTAGACCGAATCGAGCCCCTTCGCCATCACCCCCTCGTGGCCCCGCGCCAGGGCCGCCGACCAGAAGGCGGCGGCGTCCGCGCCCGCCGCCACCGGGTCCTCGGCCACCAGCCGCCGCACCCGCGCGCCCTCGGGCACCAGGGCGGCCAGCGCCGCGTGCCGCTCGCGCACCGGAAGGTCCAGCAACGCCTCCCCCTCGACGGCGAGGAGGTCGAAGAAGAAGGGGGTCAGCGGCAGCGCCAGCCGGGCGGCGGCCACGTCCGTCCGCGAGCCGACCCGGCTCGCCACCTCCTGGAACGGCACCGGCCGCCCGTCCGCGCCGAGCGCGATCACCTCCCCGTCCAGGACGAACCGGTCCCCCGGGAGCGACCGGGCCAGCTCCACCACCTCGGGCAGCCGATCGGTGACCTCGTCCAGCGACCGGGTGTACACGCCCACCTCGTCCCCGTCCCGGTGCACCTGCACCCGGATCCCGTCCAGCTTCTCCTCGATCGCGCAGGGCCCGAGCGCCCCCAGCGCCTCGGCCACCGACTTGGCGGTGTTCGCCAGCATCGGCTGTACGGGCCTGCCCACGCGGAGCACGAAGCCGCCCAGCGCCCCCGCGCCCCCGGCCAGCACCGCCCCGGCCACCTCCGGCAAGGACCCGCCCAGCATCACCGCCCGGCGCAGCGCGGACTGCGCCACCCCCGCGGCTTCGGCGACCCCGGCCAGCGCCACCGCGTCCAGCGCGCCCTGGCGCACCTCCCCGGAGAGCAGGCCGCGCAGGAACAGCTGCTCCTGCTCGGTCGCCGCGCCCAGCAGCTCCGCGAGGATCCGGCGCCGCTCCCCCTGCGCGCCCGCCCCCGCGACCCCGGCCAGGGCGGCCACCGCATCGTCGACCGCGCGCACGCCCAGCGTGGCCTCCGCGGCGGCCGGGATCCGCTCGCTCAGCGCCCGCCAGCCGACGCCGGGGCGCCCCTGGGGCAGCCGCCCGGCGAGGTAGGAGATCACCAGGGCGGCCTCGTCGGCGGGAGCGGCCGCGAACAGCCCGGCCAGCAACGCGACCTTCTCCGACCGGGCGGGGGTCCCGGCCACCTCCCGGGACACCCGTGCGACCTCGGCCAGCAGCATGGAGCCATCCTCCCGCGGCCCGGCGTACCGCGCCCGCGGTACGCCGGGCGGGCCAGAGTAGTCCTCAAGGAGGTGCGGAGGTCCGCCCGTGGGCGCCCCGGCCGGGGCGCCCGGGCGATTAGGGTCTCCGTATGAAGCTCCGACTGCCCCGGCGCCGCAGAAGCCGCCTGCTCGCGGGCGCCGCCGCGATCGCCGTCGTGGCGGGGGCCGGTACCTGGACCGCCGCGGCCTCGGCCGACGACGCGCCGGCCGTGCACCGCCAGGACCGCATGGTCGACATGCCCGGCGCCGCGATCGACACCTCCTACTTCACCGCCGGGGGCGGGGAGAAGCGGCCCGCCGTGCTGCTCGCCCACGGCTTCGGCGGCAGCAAGGACGACGTCCGCGACCAGGCCGAGCAGTTGGCCCGCGACGGATACGCCGTGCTGACGTGGTCCGCCCGCGGCTTCGGCCGGTCCGGCGGCAAGATCGGCCTCAACGACCCCGACCACGAGGTCAAGGACGTCTCCCGGCTCGTCGACTGGCTCGCCACCCGGCCCGAGGTGCAGCTCGACGGGGCCGGGGACCCGCGCGTGGGCGTGACCGGCGCCTCGTACGGCGGCGCCGTCTCACTGCTCGCGGCCGGCTACGACCACCGGGTGGACGCGATCGCTCCGGAGATCACCTACTGGAGCCTCGCGGACTCCCTCTTCCCGAACGACGTCTTCAAGAAGCTCTGGGCCGGGGTGTTCTTCACGACCGGTTCCGCGAGCGGCGTGCAGCCCGGCGGCGCCCCCGGCGCGGCCGGTGGCGCGGGCCCGGCGGGCGGCGCGCTCGGCGCCGCCGGTCCGGTGGATCCCCTCGCCGCCCCCGGCTGCGGGCGCTTCCAGCCCGAACTGTGCGCGATGTACGAACGCGTGGCGGTGGCGGGCAAGCCCGACCAACAGGCCCGTGAGCTGCTGGAACGCCGCAGCCCGGCCGCCGTCGGGGACCGGATCAAGGCGCCGGCCCTGATCGTGCAGGGACAGGCCGATTCCCTCTTCCCGCTGGGCCAGGCCGACGCCATGGCCACCGCGCTCGCGAAGAACGGCGCGCCCGTGGCGGTGGACTGGGCCGCGGGCGGCCACGACGGCGGGATGTCGGAGGAGGACCGCGTCCGGGGCCGGGTCACCGCCTGGTTCGACCGCTACCTCAAGCGGGACGCGGCGGCGGACACCGGCCCGACGTTCCGGGTGTCGCGCACCGGAGGGATCGACTCCACCGACGGCAAGGTGAAACTGCGCGGCGCCTCCGACGACCACTACCCGGGGCTCGTCTCCGACGGGCAGAAGATCGCCCTGACCGGTGGCGAGCAGACCTTCGCCAACCCGGCGGGCGGCGCGCCCCCCGCGCTCTCCTCGCTGCCGGGGATCGGCGGCCAGCTCGCCGGACTCGGCGCGAGCTTCGCCCTCGACTTCCCCGGACAGTACGCGAGCTTCGAGTCGAAGCCGCTGGAACGGGAACTGCGCATCACCGGCACGCCGACCGTCACCCTCAAGGTGAGGTCGAGCGCCGCGGACGGCGCGGCCGTCCTCTTCGGCAAGGTGTACGACGTGGGACCGGACGGGCGCCAGCAGGTGCTGCCCAGCCAGCTGGTCGCACCCGTCCGGGTGGAGAACGCCGCCCAGGGCGCCGAGGTGAAGCTGGCGCTCCCCGCCGTGGACTACGGCGTCCAGCCCGGCCACCGGCTGCGCCTGGTGGTCGCCGCGACCGACCTGGGGTACGCCACACCGGCGGCCCCGGCCACGTACACCGTCTCCACCGGTGACGGGATCCTCACCGTGCCGGTCGCCGACGACGTGCGCACCGCCTCGGCCGGGCTGCCCGCCTGGACCTGGGGGCTGCCGCTCGGCGCGGCCGCGCTGGCCGCCGCGCTGCTGGGCTTCCGGCGGCGCGGCAACGCCTCCGGCGCGGCCGTGACCGGGGGCGACGCGCCCGGCGGGCCGGAGCACGAGGCCGCGCTGGACGGCGTACCGCTCCAGATCACCGGACTGACCAAGCGCTACGCGAAGGCGCGGGACCGCTACGCGGTCCGCGACCTGTCGCTGCGCGTCGAGAAGGGCCAGGTGCTCGGCCTGCTCGGCCCCAACGGCGCCGGCAAGACCACCACCCTGCGGATGCTGATGGGGCTGATCACCCCGGACGCGGGCGAGATCCGGGTCTTCGGCCACGCCGTGCGCCCCGGCTCCCCGGTGCTCTCGCGGGTCGGTGCCTTCGTCGAGGGCGCGGGCTTCCTGCCGCACCTGTCGGGCCGCGCCAACCTGGAGCTGTACTGGCAGGCCACCGGCCGGCCGACCGCGGACTCCCACATGGCGGAGGCCCTGGAGATCGCCGGGCTCGGCGACGCGCTGGAGCGCGCGGTGCGCACGTACTCGCAGGGCATGCGGCAGCGGCTCGCCATCGCGCAGGCCATGCTCGGCATGCCGGACCTGCTGATCCTCGACGAGCCGACCAACGGTCTGGACCCGCCGCAGATCCGCGAGATGCGCGACGTGATGATCCGCTACGCGGCGGCCGGCCGGACCGTCATCGTCTCCAGCCACCTGCTGTCGGAGGTCGAGCAGACCTGTACGCACCTGGTGGTCATGGACCGCGGACGGCTGGTCCAGGCCGGGCCGGTGGCCGAGATCACCGGTGGCGGGGACACCCTGCTGGTGACCCTGGCCGGGCCGGTCGCCGACGCGGCCGTCGAGAAGGTGGCGGCCCTGGACGGCGTGGAGTCCGTGGTGGCGGCCGAGGACGGCCTGCTCGTCCGGTTGGACGGCGCCACGGCCACCGAGCTCATCGCCGAACTCGTCCGGCTGGAGGTGCCGGTGAGCGGAGTGGGGCCGCACCGGCGGCTGGAGGACGCGTTCTTGACCCTGATCGGAGGTCCGGCGTGAGCGCCGTACAGGAAGGCACCGCGCGGGGCGGCGCCGTGCAGGAAGTGGCTCCCGGGTACCAGGCGAGCCGGACGCTGCCGCTGCGGGTCGAGGCCCTGCGGCAGTGGCGCAGGCGCCGCACCCTGGTGATGGGCGGGGTGCTGGCCGCACTGCCCTTCATCATGATCATCGCGTTCGCGGTGGGCGGCTCCCAGGACGGCGGCGGGGGCCGGGACGGCCGGATCACCCTCATCGACACGGCGACCGCGTCCGGCGCGAACTTCGCGGCGACCTGCCTCTTCGTCTCGGCGGGCTTCCTGCTGGTGGTCCCGGTCGCCCTCTTCTGCGGGGACACGGTCGCCTCCGAGGCCAGCTGGTCCTCGCTGCGCTACCTGCTCGCCTCGCCGGTGCCCCGGGCCCGGCTGCTGTGGAGCAAGCTGGTGGTGGCGCTCGGCTTCAGCCTGGCGGCGATGGTGCTGCTGCCGGTGGTGGCGCTGGCGGCGGGCACCGCGGCCTACGGATGGGGACCGCTGAAGCTGCCGACCGGCGGCGAGCTGCCGGCCGCGGAGACGCTGCCGCGCCTCGCCCTGGTGGTCGCCTTCGTCTTCGTCTCGCAGCTGGTCACGGCCGGTCTGGCGTTCTGGCTCTCGACCCGGACGGACGCACCGCTGGGCGCGGTCGGCGGGGCGGTCGGGCTGACCATCGTCGGCAACGTCCTGGACGCGGTGACCGCCCTCGGGTCGTGGCGGGAGTTCCTGCCGGCGCACTGGCAGTTCGCGTGGGCCGACGCCCTCCAGCCGCACCTGGAATGGGGCGGGATGGTGAAGGGCGCCGCGGTGTCGGTGTCGTACGCGCTGGTGCTCTTCGCCCTGGCCTTCCGGGGGTTCGCCCGCAAGGACATCGTGTCCTGAGCCCGCACGGGCCCGCCCGTCCCGAACGCCGTACGCCGTCTCCCCCGCCCGGGGGAGACGGCGTACGGCGTCCGGGGGCTGCGTCCGGTGGCCCGGCTCGCGGTCTCGTCGAAGACCACCGGGCACATCAGGACGCCAGGGCCTCCCTCACTCCAGGGTGACGACCTTGCGCCGACCGAGGTCGGGCTCGTCGCGCAGGGGGAGGTCGGCGCCGGGCCGCTCCAGTTCGAGGACGACCACCTCGTTCTCGCCGGTGCGCCAGAGCGGGGCGGGGGCGTAGAGCGTGCGCTGGGGCCCGCGCGGGGTGTCGTAGTGGCCGAGGAGGAAGCCGTTGAGCCAGATCAGGCCGGTGCCCCAGGAGGAGAGGTCGAGGAAGCCGTCGGCGGGCGCGGGGACGGTGAGGCCGAAGCGGTGGAAGGCGGGTCCGGGGTCGGCGGGCGCCTTGGCTCCGGGCGCCGGGGGCGGTGTCGGGGCGGTCCACTGCAAGGCGGTGAGGTCCGTGAGCGGCAGCGGCCGTATCTCCCACTCGAACAGGTGCTGGTGGCCGTGGCGCACCCCGCGCCAGATGCCCTTGCGGTCGTCGAGCAGCGGCCCGTAGTTCACCCGCCCCTGGGCGCGGACGAGTACGTCGAGCACCACCCCGTCCTCGCCGACCGGCAGGTCGAGCCCCTCGTCGGGAGCGTTCCGGTCGAGGACGCCGAGCCGCACGCCGTCGGCGAAGACGTACGCGCGGTCGCCGAGGCCGTCGATCCGCACGGGCATGGCGGGGCGGGGCCCGGTGACGGTGGTCCGGTAGTGGATCATCCCGAAGTCCTGGCCGAGCTTCTCCATCGGCTCCGGCGCGGGGCGGTGCACGACGGTGGAGAGCACGTCGAGGTGGGCGGCCAGCGGGGCGCGACCCGTCGGGACGGCGAGCGCGGGCGCCAATCGCGGCGGCGGCGCGGGCAGCGGGCCCCCGGGCAGCGGGGCGTACTTGCCGATGACCTCGCGGAAGGCGTGGAACTTGGCGGTCAGTTCGCCGGCCTCGCCGATGGGGGCGTCGTAGTCGTAACTGGTGACGGTCGGCTGGTAACCGGCCTCGCCGGGCCGGGAACCGGTGTGGTTGGCCCCGGCCCAGAAGCCGAAGTTGGTGCCGCCGTGCGCCATGTAGAGGTTGACGGAAGCGCCGGTGGCGAGGAGTTCGTCGAGCGAGGCCGCCACCTCGTCCACGGCGCGGACGTGGTGGTCCTCGCCCCAGTGGTCGAACCAGCCGAGCCAGAACTCCATCGCGGCCAGCGGCCCGGTCCGCTGGTAGCGGCGCAGCACCTCCAGGCGCTCGGTCGGGCGCGCGCCGAAGGTGGCGGTGGCCAGGCGGCCGGGGACCGTGCCGCCTTGCAGCATCGCGTCCTCGGCCCCGTCGGCGGTGAACAGCAGGCAGTCCACACCGCGTTCGAGCAGGGCCCGCTCGACGTGGGCGCGGTAGCGGGTGTCGTTGCCGTAGGAGCCGTACTCGTTCTCGATCTGCACGGCGACCACCGGGCCGCCCCGGCTGGCGAGCAGCGGCACCAGTTCGGGGAGCACGAGGTCGAACCAACCGTCCACCTCGGCCTCGAAGCGCGGGTCGGAGCAGCGCAGGCGCAGCCCGTCCTGGGCGAGCAGGCGGGCGGGCAGGCCGCCGAAGTCCCATTCGGCGCAGATGTACGGGCCGGGGCGGACGATGGCGTCGAGGCCGAGGTCCTGGGCGATGCGCAGGAAGCGGGCGAGGTCGCGGGGGCCCGTGAAGTCGGCCTTGCCGGGGGCGCTCTCGTGGAAGTTCCAGGGGACGTAGGTGTCCACGGTGTTGACGCCGAGGGCGCGCAGCCGGGTGAGCCGGTCCTCCCACAGGTCCGGATGGACCCGGAAGTAGTGCAGGGCCCCGGAGATGACGCGGTGGGGCCGGCCTGCGCGCCGGAATCCGTCCTGGTCGTGCGTGAGCATGCGCTGACTCCCGTGCCGTGCGGTGCGAGGGGTGCCGGACGAGGCCGAATATATGAACGCGGTGCGCGCGCCGTCAATGTCGAGTTGATCGGAAACGATCGAATCGATCGTTTCGGCGCTCCCTGTTCACTATGCTGACGTGAGAACACGGGAACGCCGACCACCACCCACCACCCACGCCCCAGGGGGACTCGTTGAGACCACACGTAGACCAGCGCCAGGCACAGGTGCTCGCGCTCGTCCGGGCCCGGGGCAGCGTGCGCGTGACCGACGCGGCCCGGGAACTGGGCGTCTCCCCCGTCACCCTGCGGCGGGACGTCGAGGCGATGGCCGCCCGGGGGGAGATCCAGCGGCTGCACGGGACGATCAGCCGGGTCGAGCACGCGGCACCGGGGGGCGCGGGGCCGGGTCGGACGGCGGAGTCCGGGGCGCGGGGCGCGGCGGGCCCGTCGGGGGCGGGCGGCGGCGCGGGCCTGGTGGTCGGCATGGTCGTGCCGACCACCGAGTACTACTACGCCGAGGTGGTGCGCGGGGCGCGCGAGGTGGTCGAGGCGCGGGGGGCGCGGCTGACCGTGGGGCTGACCCGGTACCTGCCGGGCGAGGACCGCACGCAGGCGGACCGGCTCCTGTCGACGGGGGCGGACGGGCTCCTGCTGACCCCGAACTGGGACACCGGCTCGCCGGGGCCGGGCGAGGGGGCGTGGACCGCTGACCTGCCGGTTCCCACCGTGCTGGTGGAGCGCTGGGCCCCGCCCGGGCATCCGGCGGCCGCGCTGGACCGGGTGGTGTCGGACCATGCGCACGGCGCGGCGCGGGCCGTGCAGCACCTGGTCGAGCTGGGGCACCGGCGGATCGCGCTGGCCTGCCAGGAGACGCCGACGAGCGCGCGACTGCGGGCCGGGTACGAGGCGGCCGTCACGGCGCTGGGCCTGGAACCGGCGCCGCCGTGGCCGCCGGTCGGCCCGGGCGCGGCGCCGGTCGCGGAGCTGTCGGTGGCCGACCGCTTCGCTCGGACGCTGGAGTACCTGTGCGGGGCAGTGTCCGCGGGCGGGGTCACGGCCGCGCTGATCCACAGCGACACCGACGCGATCATGTTGATCCCGCGGCTCCAAGCACGGGGCGTGCGGGTGCCGGAGGACCTGGCGGTGATCACCTACGACGACGAGGTGGCGGGGCTGGCGGACGTACCGCTCTCGGCCGTCGCCCCGGCCAAGCGGGAGGTGGGCGCGCGGGCGGCGGAGCTGTTGCTGGACCGGCTGTCCGGGGCCGACGGGGCGGCGTACGGGACCCACGGCGCCCCGCGACAGCATCTGGAACTGCTCCCCCGACTGACCATCCGCTCATAAAGGGCAGGACTGACTGATTGTTTCGATCGAATTGCACGTTCGCTCTTGACGGTGTGCGCGTTCGCACAAAAGATGGGCCGCGTTCTCCCATCCGCCGCCCGCAGCGGTCGTCCGTAGGAGTCGAAACATGTCCCGCAGCCTGCCGTCCCGCTCGCCGTCCTCCCGCATGTCCCGCCTCGCCCTCACCGCCTCGGTCGCCTCGCTGGCCCTGCTCGCCACCGCGTGCGGCGGCGAGCAGGGGACGGGCGCGGCGGCCGAACCGGTGGGGTCGGCCGACCAGCCGGTCGCCCTCACCTACTGGTCCTCCAGTGCGGGCGCGCAGCAGACGGTGGACGCCTTCAACAAGACGCACCCGAACATCCGGGTGACCTTCTCCGCCGTGCCGGGCGGACCGGACGGGGCCGCGAAGCTCTCCAACGCCGTCAAGGGCGGCAACGCGCCGGACATCGCGACGATGGACTACTCCTCGCTCCCGGAGTTCGCGAGCGGCGGCAACCTGGAGGACCTGAGCGCCACCTCCGGCAAACTCGTCGCCGAGAAGTTCCCGAAGGCGGTCCAGTCCCTGGTGGGCCTCGGCGGCAGGACCTGGGCGGTGCCCTTCGATGTCACCCCGCTCGAACTCTTCTACCGCAAGGACATCTTCGAGAAGCACGGGGTGGCCGTGCCGACGACGTGGGAGGAGTACAAGCAGGCCGCGGAGAAGATCAACAAGGCCGACCCGTCGGTCCGGATCACCAACTTCGGCGGCGGCGACCCCGCCGTCCTCGCCGGCCTCTCCTGGCAGGCGGGCGCCAAGTGGTACGGCACGGAAGGCGACAAGTGGAAGGTCGCCATCAATGATCCGGCCTCCCAGAAGGTGGCCTCGTACTGGAACGGCCTGCTGTCGTCCGGGCTCGTCTCGAAGACCCCGCTGTGGGGCGAGGGCGAGGCGAAGGAACGCTCGTCGGGTCAGGTCGCGACCGTCATCGGCGCCGCCTGGACCGCCGGTACGTTCCTCGCGAGCTACCCGGACCTCAAGGGCAAGTGGGGCATCGCCCCGCTGCCGACCTGGGACGGGAAGCCCGCCACCGGCATGTACGGCGGCACCTCCTACATCGTGCCCAAGGGCAGCAAGCACACCAAGGCCGCGGCGGAGTTCATCGCCTGGGTCACCACCGACCCGGAGGCCGTCAAGGCCCGGCTCAGCTCGCTGAAGGCCCCCAGCAGCGCCCTGCCGGCCAACCCGGAGATGCGGGTGGCGGCCGCCCGGCTCTTCGACACCACGTACTTCGCCGGGCAGGACCCCTACGCCCTCGCCGGGGCGGCGGCGGACACCATCGTGCCCGGCTGGACCTGGGGCCCGACGCACCTCCAGGTCAACGCGGCGCAGAACGCGGCCGGCGCCGACCAGCTCAAGGCACTGAGCGAGGGCCAGACGGCCGCCGAGAAGGCCATTAAGGCCCGCGGCCTGGGCCTGGCCAACTGATGCCCCCGCCCACCCGCCCCCACAACACCCCACTCCCCGGGGCGACCGGGGCGACCGGGGCGACCGGGGCGACCGGGGCGACCGGGGCGACCGGGGCGACCGGGGCGACCGGGGCGACCGGGAACCGTGACGCGGTCGGGGTGGTGGCGGAAGGCGAGGGCTCTTCGGGCCGGGCGCTGACGCCGAGGCCGACGCCGACGCCGACGCCCGCCGACCGGACGGAGTCCGTCGGGCGCCACCGCCCGCCGGGCACACGGCCGCAGAACACACGGCCGACGGGCGGCGGGCAGGGCGGCGCGGCCCGTACCTCCGCCCCCGCCGCCCCGCCCGGCAGGGCCACGGCTTCGCGCAGCCGCTCCGCCCCGCTCCTCTTCATGGCCCCGTTCTTCCTCCTCTTCGCCCTGGTCACGGTCGCCCCCATCGCCTACGCGGGCTGGCTGAGCCTCTTCCACGACGAACAGTCCGGCCTCGGTTTCGGTGGCACGCGACGCGTGTTCAGCGGCTTCGGGAACTACGCGAACGCCCTCACCGATCCCCTCTTCCTCGCCTCCTTCCGCCACATCGCCGTCTACTGCCTGCTCTACATCCCCGTCATGGTCGGCGGCGCCCTGGTCCTCGCCCTCCTCCTGGACTCCGCCCTCGCCCGCGCCAAACGGTTCTTCCAGATCGCCTTCTACCTGCCGCACGCCGTCCCCGGCCTGATCGCCGCCGTGATCTGGCTGTACCTCTACACACCCGGCCTGAGCCCGGTCCTGGACGTCCTCGACGGCGCCGGACTCTCCTGGAACTTCTTCGGCCGCGACGAGGCCCTGTTGTCCGTCGTGAACATCTCGGCCTGGCAGTGGATGGGCTACAACATGATCATTTTCTTCGCCGGGCTCCAGGCCGTGCCCCGCGAAACGCTGGAGGCCGCCACCATGGACGGCGCCGGAGCCATCCGTACCGCCTTCCAGGTCAAGGTGCCGAGCATCCGCCCCACCCTCATCCTGACCGTGCTGTTCACCTGCGTCGGCGCCGTCCAGCTCTTCGACGCACCGCAGTTGCTACAGCTCCGGGCCAACGAGATGGGCGAATCCTGGTCCCCGACGATGTACATCTTCAGCGCCGCCTTCAAGAGCCACGACTACGGCCTCGCCGCCGCCGGGGCCCTGCTCCTCGCCCTGGTCGCCGCAGCCGCCTCCTTCGTCGTCACCACACTCGGCAACCGCTGGAGGGACGCATGACGCACACGCTCACCCGGCCCCCCGCACGGCGCGGCACACGCTCCGCCCTCCTCTCCAAAGCCGCCGTCAACGCCGCCCTGTTGCTGGTCGCCGCCTACACCCTGATGCCCCTGGCCTGGCTGGTCATGGCGGCGACGAAGAACCGGCGGGACCTCTTCGCCACCGATCCCTACTCCTTCGGCGACTTCCACCTCCTCACCAACCTCCGCGACGTCTTCGCCTACGACGACGGGATCTTCGGCCGCTGGCTCGGCAACAGCCTCCTCTACACCGTGGTCGGCTCGGTCCTGTCCGCCCTCATCAGCGTGGCCTGCGGATACGCCTTCCACGCCTACGACTTCCGTCACAAGGAGCGCCTCTTCGGCGTCGTCCTCGCCGGTGTCCTGGTCCCTGCGACCGTGCTCCAACTCCCCCTCTACCTCATGGCCTCGGCCACCGGCGCCGTGAACACCTACTGGGCCTATCTGGTGCCCGCCCTCGTCAACCCCTTCGGGGTCTACCTGGCCCGGGTGTTCGCCGAGGGCTACGTCCCCGACGAGGTACTCGCGGCCGCCCGGATGGACGGCGCGAGTGAACTCCGGGTCTTCGCCCACGTGTCGTTCCCGATGCTCTGGCCGGGGTTTGTGACGATCTTCCTGTTCACCTTCACGGCCATCTGGAACAACTTCTACGGCGCCCTGACCATGCTCAACGACGAACGGCTGTACCCCGTCAGCCTCGGGCTGTTCATGTGGAACCGCAGCGTCTATCAGCAGCCCGAGCTGTACCCCCTCGTCATCACCGGTTCGCTCGTCGCCGTCGTCCCCCTGGTCCTGGCCTTCCTCGGCCTCCAGCGGTTCTGGCGCTCGGGCCTCACCGCGGGAGCCGTCAAGTGATCCACCGCCCCGTCACCCTGCTCGCCATGAACCCCGGCACGCGCGCCGCCGTGCTGAGCGACTCCCGCACCCTGTCCGAGCTGCGCCGGGTGGCCGACGTCGACCCCGACCTCCTCCTCGTCGATTTCACGGACTCCACCGGCGCCGGAGCCCTCGCGGACGACCGGCTGGCGGCGACCGAGGTGCTGTTCACCGGGTGGGGTTGCCCGCCGCTGGACGCGGCGGCGCTGGCGCGCATGCCCCGGCTCCGCGCCGTGGTCCACGCGGCGGGCAGCATCAAACACCATGTGACCGAGGCCTGCTGGGAGCGCGGGCTGCTCGTCTCCAGCGCGGCCGCCGCCAACGCGGTGCCCGTCGCGGAGTACACGCTGGCCGCCATCCTCTTCGCCAACAAGCGCGTCCTGGAGTCGGCCCACCTCTACCGGGCCACCCGCGGCCCGATCGACCTGCTCAATCGCTATCCCACGGTCGGCAACTACCGGCGCACGGTCGGCCTGGTCGGAGCCTCCCTGATCGGACGACGGGTCCTGGAACTGCTCCGCGCCTTCGACCTGCGCGTGCTCGTCCACGATCCGTACGCCGACCCGACCGAGCTGGAGGCGATGGGCGCCGAGCCCGTAACCCTCGACGAGCTGCTCTCCCGCAGTGACGTGGTCAGCCTGCATGCCCCCGCCCTCCCGCAGACCCGTCACCTGTTGGACGCCCCGCGGCTCGCCCTGATGCGGGACGGGGCCACGCTCATCAACACCGCCCGCGGTGCGCTGGTGGACACGACGGCCCTGACCGAGGAACTGGTCTCCGGACGACTGCACGCCGTACTCGATCACACCGAGCCCGAAGTGCTGCCCGCCGCCTCCCCCCTCTTCAATCTGCCGAACGTCCTGCTCACTCCCCACGTGGCCGGCTCGCTCGGCGGAGAGCTGGACCGTCTGGCGGCCACGGCCGTCGAGGAGCTGGAGCGCTACGCCCTGGGGCTCGGCTTCCGCTACGGCGTCGACCCGGGACGGCTGGCCTACTCGGCGTGAGGCGCCTCCCTCCCCGTCGCCCGCACCAGCCCGGCGAGGTACGCGCGACCCGCCGTGAGCAGGCCCTGCAGGTCCTCGGCCGCGGGGTACCAGCGTCTCTCGTACTCCCAGCAGAGCCAGCCGCCGGGTGGTGCGACGGCCACCGCCTCGGCCAGCGGCAGCGTCCCGCGGCCCAGCCCCAGCGGTGTCAGGTCCTGCGCCGAGGCCACGTCCTTGACCTGTATGTAGCCCAGGTGCCCGGACAGTTCCCGGCTCGACCGACTCGGGCTCTCGCCACCGAGCCAGGTGTGCAGTACGTCCCACAACGCCCCCGCGCCCGGATGCCCGACCCGGTCCAGGATTCCTGCCACGGCGGCCCCGGTGCGGTGGGAGTCGTGGGTCTCCAGCAGGATCCGGACGCCCGCGCGCCGGGCGATCGGCGCCACGGCCGCGAGTCTGCCCACGGCGAGCGCATCGGCACCGGCGGTCGCCGGGCCCCCCGCGCCGGGGAAGACCCGGACGTAGGGTGCCCCGAGGTCGGCGGCGAGCTCGGTCAGCGCTCTCAGCTCCTCGAGGACGGGGCCGTCGGGACCCTCGGCCGCGACCCGGGCGTAGCCCGCGACCGTGAGGATCTCGACTCCGGCGGCGGCGAAGGCCCGGACCGCGGCGGCCCGGTCGCCGGACGTGGAGCCGGGGTGGAGGGGCTCCTCGGGATGGGCGCGCAGTTCCACCCCGTCGTATCCGTGCGTCGCGGCGAGGGCCGCGGTCCGGGTGAGCGGTGTGCCGGGCATGCCCAGGGTGGAGAAGGCGTACCTCATGACCGGCTCCCCGGGGGCGGGGGCGCGGTGGAGCCGCGCACCATCAGTTCGGTGGGCAGGGTGGTGATGCCGCCGGGCGGGGGCAGTCGGCGCCCGGTGACCAACTGCGCGGCGAGCGCGCCCGCCTCGCGCAGGGGCACACGGACGGTGGTGAGGGCGGGCGCCGTGTCCACGCAGAAGGGCAGGTCGTCGAATCCCGCCACGGACACGTCCTCGGGG
Source organism: Streptomyces sp. NPDC059917 (assembly GCF_042730635.1). Classification (NCBI taxonomy): domain Bacteria; kingdom Bacillati; phylum Actinomycetota; class Actinomycetes; order Kitasatosporales; family Streptomycetaceae; genus Streptomyces; species Streptomyces sp. NPDC059917. The sequence goes on along the minus strand of NZ_JBHWLC010000038.1, from coordinate 59,294 downwards.
ATCCGTATCCCCTCTTCCCTCAGGGCCGCGGCGACTCCGGTCGCGACCGTGTCGTTGGCGGCGACGACCGCGGTGAAGGGTGCGCCGCGGCGCAGCAGTTCGCGGGTGGCGTCATAACCGGCGTGGCGGTCGAAGCTCGCGTGGACGGTCAGCGCTTCGCAGGCCCCGGCCAGAACGGGGTCCTGTCGGTGGAGGGCGGCCCGGTGTCCGGCGAGTCGCTCCCGGGTGGTGCTCAGCCCGGGGGGTCCGGCGACGTAGGCGATCCGGCGGTGCCCCAGGCTCAGGAGGTGTTCCGCGAGGCGGAAGGCGCCCCCGTGGTCGTCGAACATCACGGTGGCGACGGGCAGTGCGGCCGGTACCGACAGCGGGGGACGGCCGCAGAGCACCACGGGGACACCGGCGGCGGCCATCCGCGCGACCCGGGCGGTCAGCGCCGCCGTGTGCGCGGGATCCTCCACCGCGCCACCGGTGAGCACGACGCCGCCGGCGCGCTGGCCCTCCAGCAGGGTCAGGTAGGCCAGTTCGGCCGTGGGCTCGCCCTCGGTGTTGCAGACCACGGCGAGCCGACGGCTCCCGAGGTGGCCGCCCTCCGGGCCGAGCGCACTTTGCAGGGATCCGGCGAGGATCCCGAAGAAGCTGTCGGCCACGTCGTGGACGAGGACGCCGACGAGGTCGGACGTGGCGGCCGCGAGCGCGCGGGCCGGGCCGTTGGCCACATAACCGAGCTCCTCGATCGCCCGCTCCACCCGGGTCCGGGTCCCTCCGGCCACGGGGTAGCCACCATTGAGCACGCGCGAGACCGTCGCGGGCGACACGCCCGCCTGCTCCGCGACTTCCGCCAGAGTCACCGCCATTTTCCCGCCCCTTCCGTCTGCCCGGGTCATCGTCTCATCCGGTGTGTGGATCTCCATGTTCGCAAATTTAGAAAGCGCTTTCTATCACCCGAAAGAGTCTTGTCCCGACGAGATCCGCGGCTCTAGCCTGATCGGAGTGAAAGCGCTTTCTATCAGCGCCCGATGACGCGAAGGAGGACACCATGGAGCGCAGGACGATCAAGATCGCCATGAACGGCGTGACCGGGCGGATGGGGTACCGCCAGCACCTGGTCCGGTCCCTGCTCGCACTGCGCGAGCAGGGCGGCCTCGACCTGGGCGACGGCACCGTGCTCTGGCCCGAGCCGGTGCTGGTGGGCCGCCGGGAGCCGGCACTGCGGGCCATCGCCGAGCGGCACGGCCTGGAGCACGTGAGCACGGACCTCGAGGCGGTCCTCGCCGACCCCGAGGTGGAGGTCTACTTCGACGCCCAGGTCACCAGCGCCCGCGAGGACGCTCTCGGCCTGGCCATCGCCGCCGGCAAGCACGTGTACTGCGAGAAGCCGACCGCGCTCACCTTCGAGTCGTCGCTGCGGCTGGCCCGCCTCGCCGCGGCCGCCGGGGTCAAGCACGGGGTGGTCCAGGACAAGCTCTTCCTGCCCGGCTTGCTCAAGCTCAAGCGGTTGATCGACGGCGGGTTCTTCGGCGAGATCCTCTCCGTCCGGGGCGAGTTCGGCTACTGGGTCTTCGAAGGCGACTGGCAGCCCGCGCAGCGGCCCTCCTGGAACTACCGGTCACAGGACGGCGGAGGAATCGTGGCCGACATGTTCCCCCACTGGGAGTACCTGCTGCACGAGCTGTTCGGCCCGGTCCGCACGGTGCAGGCACTGACCCGCACGCACATCGGCCGCCGCTGGGACGAGGACGGCAAGCCCTACGACGCCACGGCGGACGACGCGGCCTACGGGATCTTCGAGCTGGAGGGCGGCGCCGTCGCCCAGATCAATTCCTCGTGGGCGGTGCGGGTCCACCGGGACGAGCTGGTGGAGTTCCAGGTCGACGGCACGCACGGCTCGGCGGTGGCCGGGCTGCGCGACTGCCGCGTCCAGCACCGCGCGATGACGCCCAAACCCGTCTGGAACCCCGACCTTCCCCAGACCGAGCCGTTCCGCGCCCAGTGGCAGGAGGTCCCGGACAACACCCCCTGGGACAACGGGTTCAAAGCGCAGTGGGAGCTGTTCCTCCGACACGTCGTGCGGGACGAGCCCTGGCAGTGGGACCTCCTCGCCGGAGCCCGGGGGGTGCAACTGGCCGACCTGGGCCTGCGCTCCTCGGCCGAGGGCAGGCGCCTGCCGGTTCCGGCGGTGACGCTGTGAGCATCAGGCTGCCCTCGGCCGACGGCGGGCTCCGCCTCCACGAACCGTGCCGGGACCCCCTCCCGCCCCGCTCCTTCCTCCCGGCCCGCAGCCGCAGGTTCTACTCCGCCGCGCACGTGGTCGCCGACCCGCTGGCCGCCTGTGCCGGAGCGGGCCCGGCGGTCGACTGGGAGGGCACCCTCGCCTTCCGGCACCGGCTGTGGGCGCAGGGGCTCGGCGTGGCCGAGGCGATGGACACCGCCCAGCGCGGGATGGGGCTGGACTGGCCCACCGCGGCGGAGCTGATCCGCCGGTCCGCCGCGGACGCCGCGGCCGTGGGCGGCCGGATCCTGTGCGGGGCGGGCACCGACCAGCTCCCGGCCGGCGGCCACACCCTCGCCGCGATCTCCGCCGCCTACGAGGAGCAGCTGGCACATGTCGAGGCCTGCGGCGCGTCGGCCGTCCTGATGGCCTCGCGGGCCCTGGCCCGCGCGGCCCGGGGACCGGAGGACTACCTGGAGGTGTACGGAGGGCTGTTGCGCCAGAGCGCGCGACCGGTGGTCCTGCACTGGCTGGGCCCCATGTTCGACCCCGAGCTGCACGGCTACTGGGGACACGAGGGCCTGGACGAGGCCACCGACGTCTTCCTGAAGGTCGTCCGCGAGCACCCGGACAAGGTGGACGGCATCAAGGTGTCGCTGCTGGACGCCGGACGCGAGGCGGACATCCGTCGGCGGCTGCCCGCCGGGGTCCGCTGCTACACCGGGGACGACTACCACTACCCGGAACTGATCGCGGGCGACGGGGAGTACGCGAGCGACGCGCTGCTGGGCGTCTTCGATCCGATCGCCCCGTTGGCGGCCCTGGCCGCGGTCGCCCTGGACCACGACGATCCCGAGGGCTTCCGGGCCCTCCTGGACCCCACCGTGGACCTGGCCCGACATCTCTTCGCCCCACCGACCCGCTACTACAAGACCGGGGTGGTCCTCCTGGCCTGGCTCGCCGGACACCAGGACCACTTCACGATGGTGGGCGGCCTCCAGTCGGCCCGCTCGCTCCCCCATCTCGCCACCGCCTACGAACACGCCGACCTGCTGGGCCTCTTCCCCGATCCGGAGCGGGCGGAGCAGCGGATGCGCCACCTCCTCGCGGTACACGGGGTGGCGCCGTGACCGGGGCACCGGCCCGGCTGAGCCTCAATCAGGAGACCGTCCGGCAGTGGTCCGTGCCGGAGTTGGTGAGCGGATGCGCGGCCGCCGGGGTGACGGCCGTCGGGCTGTGGCGCGATCCGGTGCGGGCCTTCGGGGTGCGGGACACCGCGAAGCTCGTCGCGGAGGCGGGGATCCGGGTCAGTTCGCTGTGCCGAGGCGGCTTCTTCACCGCGGACGACCCCCGGGGCCGCGCGGCCGCGCTCGACGACAACCGGCGGGCCGTGGTCGAGGCCGCGGAGCTGGGCGCCGACACGCTGGTGCTGGTCTCGGGCGGGTTGCCCCCCGGGGACCGGGACCTGGTCGGGGCGCGGCTGCGGATCGCCTCGGTCCTCGGCGAGCTGGCCCCCTGGGCGGCGATGCACGGGGTGCGCCTGGGCATCGAGCCGCTGCATCCGATGTTCGCCTCGGACCGGTGCGTGGTGTCCACCCTCGGCCAGGCGCTCGACCTGGCCGAGCAGTTCCCGGCCGAACAGGTCGGGGTGGTGGCCGACTCCTACCACGTGTGGTGGGACGAGCGGCTCCCCGTGGACCTGCGCAGGGCCGGTGAGGGTGGGCGGATCGTGTCCGTCCAGGTGGCCGACTGGGTCACTCCGCTCCCCGCAGGGGTGCTGCTGGGCCGGGGGCAGCTCGGCGACGGCAGCATCGATCTGCGGGCCTTTCGGGAGTTGGCCGACGCCGCCGGGTACGCGGGGCCGGTCGAGGTGGAGATCTTCCAGCCGGGTCTGTGGGCCCGGGACGGCGCGGACGTGCTGCGGGAGGTGATCGAGCGCTACCGCGAACACGTCGAATGACCGATCGGTCGATGGCCCCTGGAGCGTCGATGGATCCACGGGGCGAAAGGAGTTGGCGATGACGGAAGTATGGAGTCGGCGGGCCTTCCTCTCCACCGCGGGCGGGAGTGCGCTCTTCCTCGCGGCACCCCCCGGGCAGGCGGCCGCGCAGGCCGCGGGGGACGTCCACGACGGGATGCGGGCGGTGTGGCGCGATCTCGTCCTGGGCGGTGATCTGCCCACCGGGACGGAGCCGTTCCGCTCGCGGCTGGCCGCACTGGGCGACATGGCCGGGGGCTGGATGGCGGCCATGGCACCGGCCGCCGGTTCGCTCTGGCCCGACCTGGTGTTCTCCACCGATCCCGAGATGCTGATGCAGAGCTACTACCGGCTGCGGACGATGGCGGAGGCCTACGTCCGGCCCGGGACGGGGACCACCGGCTCGGGGGCGCTGCTCTCGGCCCTGCTCACCGGGCTGGACCACCTGCACGCGCGGGCCTACCACGCGGGGCAGGCGCCCTACGGCAACTGGTACTGCTGGCAGATCGGTGCGCCGCAGGCGCTGCTGGACCTCTGCGTGCTGCTGTACGACCAGCTGTCACCGACGCGGCTGACGCAGTCCTGCGCGGCCGTGGACCACTTCGTGCCGGACTCCGTGGTCGGCTCCTACACCGGGACCAGTACCGGTGCGAACCGGGTGGACCTGTGCCGGGTCCTGGCGGTGCGCGGGGTGGTCGGCAAGCAGTCGGCGAAGATCGCCCTGGCTCGTGACGCCCTCGCGCCGGTCTTCCCCTACGTCACGGCGGGAGACGGCCTCTACCGCGACGGGTCCTTCGTCCAGCACACGTGGGTGCCCTATTCGGGCACCTACGGCGCGGTGCTGCTCGGTGGGTTGGGCCTGCTGTCGGGGCTGCTCAAGGGGACGCCCTGGGCCGTCGTCGATCCCGGCGCGCAGGTCGTCTTCGATGCGGTGGAGGGAGCCTGGGCCCCCTTCCTCTTCAACGGTCTGGCCATGGACTGCGTCAGCGGCCGGGCCATCAGCCGGGGGCTGGCCGCGGCGGACGTCCGGCAGGTGCCGCAGGACGACCACGCCCGGGGCCACGCACTGCTCGCCGGGATCCTGCTGCTCGGGGAGGGGGCGAGCGCCGCGGAGCGGGCCCGATGGCGGGCCCTGGTGAAGGGCTGGATGGCGCGGGACTACTACAGGCGCCCGCTCACCGACGAGTCCCTGCCCCTCTCGGCGCTGGCCCGGCTGGCCCAGGTGGAGGGCGATCCCGCCGTGCCGGCGGCCCCCGAGCCGGTCGGCCACCGCCTGTTCGGCGCGATGGACCGGGCCACGCACCGGCGGCCCGACTGGGCGGCCTCCCTGGCCATGGCCTCGCGCCGCATCACCCACTACGAGACGGGCAACGGGGAGAACCTGCGGGGCTGGCACACCGGCAGCGGGATGCTCTGCTGGTGGGGCGCGACCTACGGCAACGGGCAGTACGCGGACGCCTTCTGGCCGACGGTCGACCCCTACCGACTGCCCGGCACCACCGTCTCGCGCAAGGTGCTGGCCGACGGCGCGGGAGGCGACTGGGGAGCCTCGCGGCCCGACGCCGTGTGGGTGGGCGGGAGCACGGACGGGGAGTTCGCCTCGGTGGGGCAGCACCTGCGCGGCCTGTCCAGCACCCTCACGGCCCGCAAGTCCTGGTTCTTCCTCGCCGACACGATCGTGTGCCTGGGCGCGGGCATCCGGTCCACGGACGGCGCCGTGGTCGAGTCGGTCATCGACAACCGCAATCTGGGGGCCGCCGGTACGCACGCGCTGACCGTCGGCGGCGCGCTCCAGCCGACCGCCCCGGGCTGGTCGGCCGCCTTCTCCTCCCCCGGTTGGGCACACCTCGCGGGGTTCGGCGGGTACGTCATGTCGGGGGCGGGCGGGTTCAAGGCCCTGCGGGAGGAGCGCACGGGACGCTGGAGCGCCATCAACCGGAGCGGCTCCACCACGGCGCTGACCCGCCGCTACGTGACGCTCTGGTACGACCACGGCACCGATCCCACCGCGGGGTCGTATGTCCATCAGGTGCTCCCCGGCGCCACGGCGGCCCGGACCGCCGCCCGGGCCGCCGCTCCGGGGTGGCTGACCGTGCTGGCCAACTCGGAGGCGGCCCAGGGCGTCACCGTCCCGTCCCTGGGGTTCACCGGGGTCAACCTCTGGCAGGCCGGGACGGCCGGTCCGCTCGAGGCGGGCGGGCCCTGCTCGGTGACCGTCCGGGAGCGGCCCGACGGGACGGCCACGGTCCGCGTCAGCGATCCGTCGCGGACGCAGACCGCACTCTCCGTGGTGTGGCACCGGCCCGTCGCCGAGGTCGTCGGCCGCTCCGCCGGGGTGGTGTCGGCCGTCCCCGGCGCCGTCCTGCGGTTGGGGTTCGCCGACCTCACCGGAGCGGCCGGGGCGGCCCAGGAAGTGGTGGTGCGCCTGGGCTGACGCACGGGGCCGCGCCCGGTTCGAACAGATCCGAACGGGTGACATACCGTGCCCTTCATGGATCAGACGCACAGGGCAGGGGACGGTGGAGGAGCGGCCAGGCGGCGGTTCCTCGCGATCGCGACGGGTGCGGCCACGGTGGCCGGGCTCGGGGCGGTCGCGGGCTGCGCGGACGGCTCGGGTTCCGCCGACGGCGCGGGCGCGGGCCGCGCACCGAGCGGCGCTCCGAAGCCGTCCGGTTCCGCCGGGTCCGGCGATCCGACCGGACCGCGCGCCTTCGACGTCAAGGCCGAGAACGCACGGCCGGGCAACGCCGACTGGGGCGTGGCCAAGGCCGGGCCCGCGCGGGCGATCGAGGGTTTCGCCGACCGGGTGAGCGTCCTGCCGGGCGAGTCCTTCGGCCTGCACGTGTCCACCACCGCGCCGCGGTTCACCGTCTCCGCCTACCGGATGGGCTGGTACGGCGGGGCGCGGGCCCGCCTGGTGTGGCGCTCCCAGGCGATCAACGGCGCCCGCCAGCCCGAGGCCGCGGTGGAACAGGGGACGCGGATGGTGCGGGCCCGTTGGGCCCGGACCACCACCGTGGAGACGAAGGACTGGCCGGAGGGCAGCTACCTGCTGCGCCTGGACGCGCAGGGCGGCGAGGGCCAGCGGTTCGTCCCGGTCACCGTGCGGTCCGCGGCCACCAAGGGCCGTACCGTCATCGTGAACGCGGTGGCGACGTGGCAGGCCTACAACAAGTGGGGCGGGTACAGCAGTTACGACGGCCCGAGCGGTGGTTTCGCCTCGCGCTCCCTGTCGGTGACCTTCGACCGACCGTACGAGTACGACGACGGCGCGGGGTTGTTCCTGGTCTACGAGGCCCCGCTGATCGCCTTGGCCGAGCGGCTCGGCATACCCCTCGCCTACACCACGACGACCGATGTGGCCCGTGAGAAGAGGCTGCTGGAGGGGGCCGCGACCGTCGTCTCGCTCGGGCACGACGAGTACTGGTCGCCCGAGCAGCGCGCGCACATCACCGCCGCCCGGGACGCGGGGAGCAACGTCGCGATACTGGGCGCGAACTGCTGCTACCGCCGCATCCGCCTGGAGGCGAGCGACCTGGGCCAGGACCGTACGGTCGTCTGCTACAAGACGTCCTACGAGCAGGACCCGGGCTTCAAGCGGGGTCACCCGGCGACCGTGGACTTCCGCACGGCCCCCGGAGCGGACCCGGAGAGTTCACTGCTCGGCGTGATCTACGACGGCTACCCCGTGGACGCTCCGTACGTGGTGACCAACCCGGGCCACTGGCTCTTCGAAGGCACGGGCGTGCGGGCGACCGACCGCTTCCCGCACCTGGTGGGCGTGGAGTACGACAAGGTCAACACCGGCTTCCCGACCCCGCGACCGATCGAGATACTGGCCCACTCCCCCGTGGTGTGCGAGGGCCGGCCCAGTCACCAGGACACCGCCTACTACACGACGCCGAGCGGCGCCGGGGTGTTCGCCACCGGAACCATGCGCTGGGTCGAGGCACTGGACGCCACCGGGGACGGACGCGGCGGCGCCAACCACGGCCTCGACGCGCGCGCCGGAGCGCTGACGACCCGGGTGACGGAGAACGTGTTGCGCGCCTTCGCGGCGGGACCGGCCGGACGTACCCGCCCCGCCCAGGACAACGTCAAGGCGGTGTACGGCGGTTCCTGACCAAAAGCAGTGGCCAGGGGCCGGAACGGGCGTTTAAGATCACCTACACGTCATCGCGTGCCGGTCACCGTCCGGGTGAGGCATGGAGGTGGCCGTGAGGTGCCTTGCGGAGGCATTCACCCATGTCAGTCGAGTTGAACCACACGATCATCCACTCCCGCGACAACCGGGAGTCGGCCGAGTTCCTGGCGCACGTCCTCGGACTCGAAGTCGGTCGCGCGTGGGGCCCCTTCGTCCCCGTCGACACCGCCAACGGCGTCCAGTTGGACTTCGCCACCGTCCCGTCCGGGACCATCACCCCCCAGCACTACGCCTTCCTCATCTCCGAGGCGGAGTTCGACGCGTCCTTCGCCCGGATCCGGGCGAAGGGCATCACGTACTTCGCCGATCCGATGCAGAAGCAGCCGGGCGCGATCAACCACCACGACGGGGGCCGGGGCCTGTACTTCCTGGACCCGTCCGGGCACGGGATGGAGATCATCACCCGCCCCTACGGGAGCGGCGCCGAAGACACGACCACCCCGTAGTCGGGGGGCGGTTCAAGGGGGGGGCGGCGCCGCGCGTACCGGGCGCCGCCCCCTCGCCGTCCGCTCAGGGCAGGTAGACGATGTTCGGCGCGCCCGTGGTGGGGTGGGCGGTGATCCGTGTGCGCACGCCGTACACCTCGGCCAGGAGTTCCTCCGTCAGGACCTCTCCCGGTGGCCCGGAGGCCACCGCCCGTCCGGCGTCCAGGACGTAGAGCCGGTCGCAGAAGGACGCGGCGAGGTTGAGGTCGTGCAGGACCAGCAGGGCCGTGGCGGGCAGGTCCCGGACCAGGCCGAGGACGTCCAGCTGGTAGCGGATGTCGAGGTGGTTGGTCGGCTCGTCGAGCGCGAGCAGGCCCGGTTCCTGGACGAGGGCCCGGGCCACGAGCGCGCGCTGGCGCTCGCCGCCGGACAGTTCGTCGAAGCGGCGGGCGGCCAGCTCCCCGGCGCCCACCGTCTCCAGTGCGCCGGCGACGCGCAGGGCGTCGGCCGGTCCGTCCTGCTCCCAGAACCGTTTGTGCGGACTGCGCCCCATGGCCACCACCTCGCGCACGGTCAGCCCGAAGGTGCCGCTCGCGTCCTGCGGCACGACCGCGACCCGGCGGGCCCGTTCCTTGACGCCCAGCGAGGCCGCGTCCACACCGTCGAGCACGACCCGCCCGCCGGTGGGCCGCAGGGTGCCGTACACGCAGCGCAGCAAGGTGGTCTTGCCACTGCCGTTCGGACCGACCGCGCCGATCGTCTCGCCGGGGTGCGCGGTGAGGTCGACGCCGTGCAGCAGCGGCTTGCCGTCCACCTCGTAACGCACGGCCTCGGCGCGCAGTTCCAGCGCTCGCGAGGGGGGCGACGCGGTCATCCGGTCACCCCCTCGCTGCGGCTGGAGCGCCGCAGCATCCACAGGAAGAACGGCCCGCCGACCAGGGCGGTGACGACGCCGACCGGAATCTCCTCGGGCGCCGCCGCGGTACGGGCGACCAGGTCGGTCAGCATCAGGAAGACCGCCCCGCCCAGCGCGGCCACCGGCAGGAGCGCCCGGTGCCCGGCGCCGACGACCATCCGGGCGGCATGGGGAACCATCAGCCCGACGAAACCGATCGCACCGCTGAACGCCACCAGCACCCCGATGACCAGGGAGGTCAGCACGAAGACGGCGGCCCGGAAGCGACCGGTGTCGAGTCCGAGGGTCCGCGCGTCCTCCTCACCGGCGAGCAGCAGGTCCAGCGGCCGGGCGAGGCCGAGCAGCAGCCCGGTCCCCACGGCCAGGACGGCCGCGGGCAGGGCCAGTTCGTCCCACCGCGCCCCGCCGAGGCCCCCGAGCGTCCAGAAGAGGATGGAGCGGACCTCCTCGGCCCGCGCCGAGAGGACCAGCACCAGGCTGGTGAGCGCGGACAGGATGTACTGGACGGCGACCCCGGCGAGGATCAGCCGCCCGGTGGTCATGGTCCCGCCGCGCCGGGCCAGGGCGTACACGGTGACCAACGCGCCGAGCGAGCCGACGAAGGCGGCCAGGGGCAGGGTGACGCTGGTCGCGACGCCCGCGCCGAGGCCGAGCACGATGACGGCCACGGCGCCCGCGGAGGCTCCGGAGGACGCGCCGAGCAGGAACGGGTCGGCGAGCTGGTTGCGCACGAGGGCCTGCAGCACGGCGCCCGTCACGGCCAGTCCGGCGCCGACCACGGCCGCCAGCAGCACGCGCGGCATCCGGACGTCCCACACGATGGAGGCGAAGGCACCGGGGCGCGGTCCGTCCGCGACGATCTCCAGCACCTGGCCGGCGGGGATCCGCACCGGCCCCAGGGCCAGTCCCGCCACCGCACCGGCGGCGAGCGCCAGGGCGAGGAGGACGAGGACGAGCGGGGTGCGGCGGCGGTCCGCCCTCACGGGGCGTCGGGGTGCAGTTGACCGGCGAGGGATTCGACGGCGTCGGCGACGCGCACCCCGAGGACGGCCGAGGACAGCGGCAGGACGACGAACCGCCGGTCCCTGATCGCGGGAACCTGGGCGAGGGCCGGGTCGTTCAACAGGCGCTGCTTCTTGGCTTCGACGCCGGTCCCGCCGTAGTCGTAGATCAGCACGGTGTCCGGCTTGCGCTCGATGACCTTCTCCCAGGACACGTCCCCGAAGGTGTCCTTCAGGTCGGCGAAGGCGTTCGTCCCGCCCGCCAGGGAGACGATCTCGTTGCCGATGCCGTTGCCGCCCGAGGTGAAGGCCGCCGTCTCCCCGGAGTCGTAGACGAAGACGTTCGGGCGCGGCTTGTCCTTCACGCGTGCCGCGACGGCGTCGATGCGGCGCTGCTCGTCCTCGATCAGGCGCGCGCCCCGGTCGGGCACCCCGAAGGTGCGGGCCACCTCGGTGATCTCGGTCTTGAGCTGCTCGAAGCGGACCGGGCCCTGGGTGCAGTACTCCACGCTGAGACGGGTGTTGATACCGCTCTTCCCCAGCGTCTCGCGGTCGCGCCCCTGGGACTTGTCGAAGGCGCTGGAGTAACCGCCGTAGACGAAGTCGGGGTTGGCGCCGAGGAGCAGTTCCTTCGACGGGTACTCCTTCGCCAACACCTTGATCTTGTCGTAGGCGGGCCGGTAGGCGGGCAGGACGGCGTCGTCGAGGTAGGCGGTGCCGGCCATCCGGTCGCCGAGGCCGAGGGCGAGCAGCACCTCGGTGGCGTGCTGGTTCATGGCGACGGCGCGCCGGGGCGGTTCCCGGTACGTCGTGGTCACACCGCAGTTGGTCACGGTGTACGGGAACCCCGCGCCCGCGGCGCCGGACGTCGGCCGCGCCGCGCCGTCGCCCGTCGCTCCCTCCTCGGCGGCGCCGCAGGCGACGAGCGGTATCAGGAGCGTCAGGGGGGCGAGCGGGGCGAGCGCGCGCAGGGCGGCACGGAAACGCGACATGGCAGGGCCTCTCCGGGGGATCCTCGTCCCCTGGTCGAAAGGAAGTCGAAAGGAAGAGGCGGCACGTCAGTGTCTGACTCCCGGACCCGCGAGGGCCCGGTCACAGTGGCGGGACCGTACCGGTTTCACACCGGTTTCCTGGTACGCGCCGCCCGGGGGTAACCCGGACAATTCTGCCAGACCACCCGCGCCCCGACGTCGGCGCACCGGCCGCGGCGCCCCGGGGGGCGCCGACCGAGCTGAATCGATACAGCAGCTCAGGGGCGCATTGGCCGTCACATTCCTGGGGACCACTTGGGAAATCGTCGCCTCCCGCGACCCCGACCGCACCCCTCCGCACACCCCTCTGCACACCCCTCTGCACCTCCTCTGCAATCCGCCCCCTGCACCACGCCACACCCGTCACACCTGTCACACCTGGAGGACCCCCATGACCACCTCACCCCAGTGGCGGCAGCTCACCGACCACCTGATGTCCGTGCCCGAACAGGTCTACGAGGGCTGGAACAGCACGGTCGGCTGGGACAACTACACGCGGTGGGGACGCGAGTTCGGCGAGGACGGAGTCGCGTGGTGCGTCATCTTCGACTGGTGCACCTACCACGACGTCGGTCTCGACGCGATCGTGCCCAAGGTCGACAACGTCTCGGCGTTCACCGACTGGGCGCAGCGCCGCGGCCAGTGGTCCGAGTACCCGAGCGCCGGAGCGTGGGTGAACTTCGGCAACGGCGCGCACACCGAGATGGTCACCGGCTTCGACGCGGACACGGTGTACACCAAGGGCGGCAACTCCATCCGGGCCGGGGCCGCGGACCACGGGCAGGGCAACGGCGTCTGGTCGCACTCCAACCCCCGCCGCAGCAACTACCTCACCGGCTACTTCGCCCCCCGCTATCCGGACGGCGAGTGCCCGCCGACCGCCGACCCCCACGACCCCCGCGGCGGGACCGCCATCACCTCCTGGCGGTGGGCGCCACCCGTCACCGCGCCCACGTTCGAGCCGTTCCCGGGCGCGGGCTGGTTCACCACGGGCCGCCGCTCGCCGATCGTGGCGGCCATGCACGACCGCCTGGTCGCCGTCGGCTGCGACCGGTACGAGTCGAGCCGCGACAAGGACGTCATCGGCGCCGGTGACAAGAGGAGCTACGAGGCGTGGCAGCGCACGTGCGGCTTCACCGGGACCGCCGCCACCTGGCCCCCCGGCCGCACCACCTGGGATCTCCTCCAGGTCCCCAACACCTGATCCGACAGGTCCCCAACACCTGATCCGGGCGCCCCCGCGCACCCACCCGAACGCCCGAAGCCCAGGGTGAACGCGGCGCGTTCGACCTGGGCTTCGAAGGGTTCTTGCAGGGGCGGCAGGACTCGAACCTACGACATTTGGTTTTGGAGACCAACGCTCTACCAACTGAGCTACGCCCCTTCGACGGCCTTAGCTTCGCACGGGGCACGCGGATGATCCAATCGTTTCCAGCATGTGGTCACCGGACGGGACCAGCGGGCGCCCCCCGGCCGCGACGGGAAGCGTCGCAGGTGGCGGGGCCGGGCACCGAGGGGGATGGTGGGAGGTGGCCCCACGCCCGAGGAGGTTCAGCCATGCGCCGTCTGCGACCCTCCTCCGCCGCGCCCGCCCTCACCCTCGCCCTCGCGCTCGCCCTCGCCGCGCCGACCCTCCTCGGACCCGGCACCGCGCAGGCGCGGGGACGGCTCCCCGCGGGGCCCACCGGGGAGACGATCTCGCTGCGCGGCAATCGGCCCGGCGAGCTGCTCGACGTCACCCTCGTCACCGTGACCGATCCGGCGACCCCGCGCACCGCGGATCCCGCGCCGGATCCGGCGCGGCGGCTCGTCTCCGTGGAGTTCCGCCTGGTCAACACCGGGACGGCCCGCTACACCGACGCCCCGCGCGACGGCTCGTACCTCCTGGACCTGAGCGGCAAGCGGTACTCCGGTGTGGCCAGGGCCACGACGGCCGGAACGGAATTCCCGGAGGGGCTGTCCCTCGCGCCCGGCGAGCGGTCCACCGGCAGCGTCACCTTCGAGCTCCCCCGCGACGCCCGCCCGTCGGCGGTGCAGTTCGCGCTGGACGGCGGGACGGCCGACGACATCGGCCAGTGGCCCCTCTCCTGAGCCCACCTGTCCTCCGAGCCCGCCCGTCCCCTGCACGCGCCCGTCCCCCGAGCCCGCCCGTCCGCCGAACGCGACCCCGTGGGGAACCCGAACTCCCGCCGCCCCCTTGACCACTCTGGTCCAGACCAATACCTTCCGGGATGCACAGCACGCGCACAGCACGGCTCAGGAGCACCACTCCCCGCATCCGCAAAGGAAGCCCATGCGCCGCAGCACGCTCGGCAGGCTGGCCGTCGCCGCCTGTTCCTTCTCCCTCCTGGCGGCCTTCGCGCCCGCCGCGGGAGCCGCCACCGACCGCGCCGACGGCGACTACGGTCACGGGCGCACGTACAACCGCGTCGGCTACTTCACCCAATGGGGCGTCTACGGGCGCGACTTCCAGGTCAAGAACCTGGAGACCAGCGGCGCCGCCGCCAAGCTCACCCACATCAACTACGCCTTCGGCAACATCGGGGCGGACGGCAAGTGCTTCACCGGCAACGTCCCCGGCGAGGCCGACGCCTGGGCCGACTACGCCCGTCCGCTCGACGCCGCGGGCTCGGTGGACGGGGTGGCCGACACCTGGGACCAGCCGCTCGCCGGGAACTTCAACCAGTTGCGCGAGCTCAAGGCCAAGCACCCGGGCCTCAAGGCCCAGATATCGCTAGGCGGTTGGAGCTGGTCCACGTACTTCTCGGACGCGGCCCGGACCCCCGCCTCGCGCAAGGCGCTCGTCCAGTCCTGCATCGACCTCTACATCAAGGGGAACCTGCCCCAGGACGGCACCCGCGGCGGCGCCGGTGCGGCCGCCGGCCTCTTCGACGGGATCGACCTCGACTGGGAGTGGCCCGGATCGCCCGGGGACACCGACACCACCTACCGGCCCGAGGACAAGCGGAACTTCACCGCGCTGGTGCAGGAGTTCCGCACCCAGCTCGACGCCTACGGCCGGACGCAGAAGAAGAAGTACCAACTGACCGCCTTCGTTCCGACCGCCCCCGCCAAGATCGACGCGGGCTTCGAGGTCCGGAAGATCATGCGGGACCTGGACTTCGTCACGCTCCAGGGCTACGACTTCCACGTCTCCGGCGAGAAGACCACCGCCCAGCAGTCGGCCCTGTACGCACGGGGCGACTTCAGCGTCGACGGCACGGTGGACGCCTGGCTGCGGCGCGGGGCGCCCGCGGGCAAGCTCGTGATGGGCATGCCCTTCTACGGCCAGGGCTGGACCGGGGTCACCGGCGGCGGCAACGGCATGGGCAAGCCCGCGACGGCGCCGGCGCCCGCGACCTGGTCCGCCGGGTACGAGGACTACAAGGCGCTCAAGAAGCTGGCCGATTCGGGCGCGTACACACTGCACCGGGACCGGCGGGCAGGCAGCGCCTGGCTGTTCGACGGGACCACCCTGTGGACCTACGACGACCCGCAGGTGCTGCGCACGAAGACGGCGTACATCCGTGAGCACGGCCTGGGCGGCGCCATGTTCTGGTCCCTGGACGGGGACACCGCGGACGGCGAACTAATGACGGCCGTGGACCAGGGGCTGCGCGGCCACTGATCCACCGGGGCGCCCCCGGTCCCCGGTCCCCGCGGCCCGCGGCGAAATCCACCGGCACGGGAGGCGCCCCGGCCCGTAGCCTCCGCGCATGGACATCACGACGATTCGCGCGGTCAACCGGCTCACCGAACGCTGGGCCGCGGCGGTCCGGCCCGACGCCGGGGGCACGGTCTTCACCGCGGCCGGGGTCTGGCCGCTGCTGGCCCTCCTCGCCGACGGCGCGGGCGGCCCCGCGCGCGAGGAGCTGGCACGGTCCCTCGGCATACCCGCCGAGGGGGCCGCGGCCGCGGCCCGCGAGCTGCTGGACGGGCTCGGTCGGGTCCCCGGCCTGGTGGCGGCGACCGGCCTGTGGACCAGGGCCGACCTCCCGCTGGAGAAGCGTTGGACCGACGCCCTGCCGGACGGCGCGCGCGGGACGCTGACGGGGGACGCGGGCGTCGACCGGCCGGTGCTGGACGGGTGGGCGGCCGAGCGCACGGACGGCCTGATCGAGCACATGCCGGTGCCCGTGGGCCCTGAGGTGCTCATGGTCCTCGCCTCGGCGCTCGCGCTGCGGGTGACCTGGCAACGGCCCTTCGACGCGTTCCCGACCGGGACCGACGACGGCCCGTGGTCCGGGCGGCGCTTCCTCGCCCTGCAACGGACCACCCCCGAGCTGGACCGGGTCCGGGTGACGCGGTCGCCCGCCGGACCGGTCACGCTCCTGGAGGTCGAGGGGACCACGGGCGTCGACGTCCACCTGCTGCTCGGCGCCCCCGACGCCGCTCCCGGGCAGGTGCTGGGCGCGGGGATCGCCGCCGTCACCGGGAGCGCGCCCGCCGAGGGTGCGAGCACCCTGCCCGAAGGGACCCCCGGGCCGGGACTGGACGTGCGGACGGTCGAGTCGTTCTCGCCCGGTTCCCACCTGATCGAGAAGACCGTGGCCTTCGACCTCCGGGCCGAGCACGACCTCCTCGACGATGCCCGGCTGTTCGGGCTCGACGCGGCGTCCGACGACGCCTTCGGCCACTTCCCGGGGATCAGCTCCGCCCCGCTGGCCGTCGGCTCGGCGCGGCAGTCCGCGATGGCCCGCTTCCACGCGACGGGGTTCGAGGCTGCGGCGCTCACCGCGGTGTCCATGCGGATGGGCGGGGGCGTGCCGACGACCCGCTACCGGGTCCGTCGCGCCGAAGTCAGCTTCCGGCGGCCCTTCGGGTTCCTCGCGGTGGACCGCTCCTGCCGCCTCGTGCTCGCGGCGGGCTGGGTGAACGAGCCCCTCCGCTACGAGGACCCGCGCGGCTGACGCGCGCCGCGAAGCCTTCGGAGCCCGGGTTTCCCGGCTTGTGAGGAACCGAACCCGTACCCCGGTGCGCCCCACGCGCCCTTGTGCGAGAGAGTGCTCACCGATAAGTGTTATCGGGGCCCCGCTCGGCGGTCTCCCATGTATTGGGCACCATCGACCGCCGGTACGGACAGGGATCATCACATGAGTACTCAGCACACCGCAGCGCTGGTGTCGGCCGCACGGGCGGGCGATCCGGGGGCGCAGGACGAACTCGTCGGCGCCCACCTGCCGCTCGTCTACAACATCGTCGGCCGGGCCCTGAACGGGTCCGTCGACGTGGACGACGTGGTCCAGGACACCATGCTGCGGGCCCTCGACGGTCTGGGCGGGCTGCGGTCCGACGACAGCTTCCGGTCGTGGCTGGTGGCGATCGCGATGAACCGGGTACGGGCGCACTGGCAGGCGCGCAGCACCGGCCCCGACGCGAGCGGGCTGGACGCGGCCCGGGAGCTCGCCGACCCGGGCGCCGACTTCGTGGACCTGACCGTCGTACAGCTGAACCTGACCGGGCAGCGGCGCGAGACCGCCCGGGCCACCCGCTGGCTGGAGCCCGACGACCGGGCGTTGCTGTCCCTGTGGTGGTTGGAGTGCGCCGGGGAACTGACCCGGGCCGAGGTCGCGGCCGCCCTGGAGCTGTCCCCGCAGCACACCGCCGTGCGCGTGCAGCGGATGAAGGCGCAGCTGGAGTCCGCGCGCGTGGTCGAGCGGGCGCTGGACGCCCAGCCGCCGTGCGACGCGCTGCGGGCGGTGGCCGGCGGCTGGGACGGGCTCCCGTCCGCGCTGTGGCGCAAGCGAATAGCCCGGCACGCGCGCGAGTGCCTGCGCTGCGCGGGTCTGTGGAACGGCCTGGTCCCGGCCGAGGGTCTGCTGGCCGGGCTGGCCCTGGTCCCCGTCGCGGCGGCCCTCGTGGCCTCGGTCCACGAGGCCACCGCGGTGCCGGCCGCCTTCTCCTTCGCCGCTTCCCCGGACACCGCTCCTTCGTACGTCGCCCACTCCTCCGGCGCCGCCAAGGGCTCCGGAGCCCACGCGGCCGGGGGGCGCGCTGACGTGGGCCGGGGGGCGTCGCGCAAGCGGCGCCGCACGCGCCGGAGGGTCATCGCGGGCGGCGTGGTCGTCGCGTGCATGGCCGGTGGTGGGGCCCTGTACCTCGGTGGCGCCCTGCCGGGATCGGGTGAGGAGGGGACGACCGCCGCGGCTCCCGGTGTGCCGTTGGCCGCGCTCTCCACCACCGGGTCGACGCCTTCGGCGTCCGCCTCCGCCTCCCCCTCGGCGTCCGCCTCCGCGTCTCCTTCGGCCTCGGCCTCGGCTTCCGCTTCGGCCTCCGCTTCCGCCTCCGCTTCCGCTTCCGCCTCGGCCTCCGGGAGCGGGAGCGCGACGCCCGCCCCGCGCCCCTCGGCCCCGCGTCCGGCGCTCGCCGCGCCGCAGGGCGCCGTGGCCCAGGTGATCGCGCTGGTCAACCAGGAGCGTTCGGCGGCCGGTTGCGGACCGCTCAAGGACGACGCCCAGCTGCGCGCCGCCGCCCAGGGCCAGTCGGACGACATGGCGGACCGGGGCTTCTTCGACCACACCAACCCCGACGGCGCCGACCCGGGCAAGCGGATCACCGCCGCCGGGTACCGCTGGTCGACGTACGGCGAGAACATCGCGCGGGGCCAGGCGACGCCCGCCGCGGTCATGGACTCCTGGATGAACAGCCCGGGCCACCGCGCCAACATCCTCAACTGCTCCTTCAAGGACATCGGTGTGGGCATCCACAACGGGTCCGGCGGCCCCTGGTGGACCCAGAACTTCGGTGCCCGCATGTGACCCCGGTCGAGGGGGCGCCCGCGGGCGCCCCCGGCTGAGGGAGGGACGCCTTCCGCTCGCAGGTCGCTCGACGACACCGGACCGCGCGGTCACTGGATGCTTCAATTTCGGGGCAGGATAGTGACTGGAGCCGAACGGGCTGATCAGACGGGGCGAGCGGAGTACGACGGATGGCACGGAGGATCCTGCGCCCGCACCAGCGCGAGGCCGTCGACGCCGTCGTGCGGGCGCTGGAGCTGCCCGTGGGCGGGCAGCTGCCCGCGGCCGGGCTGCGCACCCAGGTGATCATGGCCACGGGGTCCGGGAAGTCCCTGGTGGCGGTCCGTTCCGCCGAGGCCCTCGGGGCCGGGCGGGTACTGGTCCTGGTGCCCTCGCTCGACCTGCTGACGCAGACCGTCGCCGCCTGGCGCGAGGGCGGTCGCACCGGGCGCTTCCTCGCCGTGTGCTCGCTGCGCGGCACGGAGGTGGGCGTGCCCAGCACCACCGATCCGGAGCGGATCGCGCAGTGGTGCCGACCGGTGCCCCAGGTCACGGTGTTCGCCACCTACGCCTCCCTCGGCCTCGGCATCGTCGAGGGGGCGCACCGCGCCGGGTCGCCGGGGTGGGACCTGATCGTGGTCGACGAGGCCCACCGCACGTCCGGGCGGATCGGCAAGCCCTGGGCGGTGGTGCACGACAACACCCGGATCCCCGCCGTCCGCAGGCTGTACATGACCGCCACGCCCCGGGTCTGGCAGGACCCCGAGACCACGCAGGAGGACGGCCCCACCGGCGGCCCCACCGGCGGCGACCGCACCGGGGTCCGGGTGCCCGGCGGGGTGCTGGTCGCCTCGATGGAGGACGATCCGGACGGACCGTTCGGCGCCCGCTGCCACACCCTGTCCCTCTCCGAGGCCATCGACCGGGGCATCTGCGCGCCGTACCGGGTGGTGTGCGTGGACGTCAGCGATCCGGAGTTCCAGGCGGCGGTGCTGCTGGGCCCGCAGGGGCGCTCGGACGAGGTGCGCGGGGCCCGGCTCGCCGCGCTGCAGACCGCGCTGGTCAAGGCGGCGGCCGACCAGGGCTTCCGGCGCACCCTGGTCTTCCACCACCTGACCCGGGAGGCCGAGGCGTTCGCGGCGGGGCTGCCCGCGGTGGCGGCGCGGCTGCGGCTGACCAGCCGGGCCCCGCGCCCGGTGTACCCGCGGACCGTGTGGGCGGACTGGTTGGGCGGGCAGCACCCGGCGGCGCACCGGCGGCGGGTGCTGGACGCCTTCGCCGCCGACCGGATCGCGGAGAAGGCCTTCCTCGGCAGCGTCCGGGTGCTCGGCGAGGGGGTGGACACCAAGGAGTGCGACTCCGTGTTCTGGGCGGACGTCCGCGACTCGATGCCGGACCTGGTGCAGGCCGTGGGCCGGGCCCTGCGGATCCGCCCCGGCGAGGGGAAGGTCGCCTCCCTCGTGGTGCCGGTGCTGCTGGGCCCGGGCGAGACCCCGGAGACGATGCTGACCTCCCGGGCGTACGGGAGCCTGGCGCGGCTGCTGGAGGCGCTGCGGGCGCACGACAGCAGGCTCGTGGAGTCGCTGGCCGAGCCGCAACGTCCGGGTGCGCCCGGGCCCGCGAGGACGGCCGGTGCGGGCGGCTCGCCGGGGCGCGGGGCCGCGGGGCTGCTCAGCTTCTCGACCCCCCGCGATCCGGCGCTGCTCGCCGCCTTCATCCGGCTGCGGGTGCTGCACCCCGAGCACGAGCACTGGCGGCGCGGGCTCGCCGCGTCCGCGCACTACGCCGCCGGGGCCGGGGACCTGAAGGTGCCCTTCGGGTTCAAGGCGCCCGCGGGCGGGGACGGTTGGCCGCCCGGGCTCGCCCGCTTCCCGCTCGGGCAGTGGATCTCGGACGCGCGGCGCGCCCACCGCCGGGGATCCCTCGGCAGGCGGCGGACCGCGGAGCTGGACGCGCTCGGGATGGTGTGGAGCGCCTTCGACGTGGCCTTCGAGGAGGGGCTGACGGCGGCCCGCGCGTGGGCACGGGCGCACGGGCACCTGCTGCCGCCGGTGGAGTCCACCTGGGAGGGCCACCCGGTCGGCATCTGGGCCAAGAACCAGCGCGCCGCCGCCCGCCGCGAGGGTCCGGGAGCGCTGTCGGCGGAGCGCCACGCGGCCCTGGACGACATCGACCCCGGCTGGTGCCCGGAGTGGGACATCTCCTGGCAGCGGGCCTACCGGCTGACCCGGGCGCGGCTGGAGGCCGGTGGCGCGCTGCCGCCCGGTCCCGGGGAGGTGTACGTGCAGGGCGAGGACCTGGGCCAGTGGCTGCGGGCGCAGCGCCTGGGGTGGGAGCGGCTGACCCCGGCGCAGCGGTGGCTGCTGGAGCAGGGCCTGGGGACGGGTCCGGCCCCGGAGTCCGAACGCCCCCGGCCGCGCCGGGCGCACGCCGACGCCTGGGCCGCGAACCTGGCCGCGGCCCGCCGCTTCCAGGCCCGGGAGGGGCACCTCCGGGTACCGCGCACCCACGTCGAGCCGCTGGGCGGGGAGGAGCTGCGGCTGGGTTCCTGGATCGCCAACCAGCGTTCCCGCGCGTCCGGCCTGGCTCCGGAGCGCCGGGCCGCCCTGTCGGAGCTGGGCATGCGCTGGGCGTCCTGACACGGCCTAGGGGGCGGATCGGACCGCGACCGGGGCGTCGACGAGGTTGCGGTCGATGGTGAGGGTCACCCCGCCGTGGGTCTCCCGCACGTTGCCCCGGTACTGGTGGATCCGGCGGTGGCCCTGCCAGAGCCCCGCGGCCAGCGCGCCGTTGTCGGCGGTGTCCGCCCGCCGGTCCCAGCGGGCGTACCAGACCGCGTCCGGCAGCGGCGCGGTGCCCGCCCGGGCGGCGGCGGCCAGGTCGGCCAGCCCGGAGCCGAGGCTGGAGTAGTAGCCCGCGCGGTACCCGGCCCGGTGCAGCCGCTGCGTCCAGCCGCTCGTGAAGTCGACGACGGCCTGCGCGCACCGCGGCTCGGCGGAGGGGTACGCCTCGATGTCCAGGTAGACCGGGGTGCCGGCGCCGAGGCCCAGCGCCCGGAGCCCGGCCAGCGCCTCGGCGGCCTCCTCGCGGCCCTGCTCGACCGCCCGTGCGGGATCGATCCTGCCGGGCTTGTGCGCGTACGACGTGCAGGGTGCCTGCCGTCCGACGTGGACCGGTACCAGCCGCCACCCCATGGCCTGGACCCGGCGGACCCACTCGGCGGTGAGCCTCGGCTGCGCGCAGTGCCGCTGGCCGCCGCTGGTGTAGATGCCGACCGCCCCGTACGGCGAGTGGTCCCGCCAGGCCCGCATGGCCGCGAGCGAGGGAGCCGCGCAGGCGTCGAAGCCCTCGCCCCGGAACACCTCGGGGGCCTGGCTGGGCGGTCCGTGGTCGGGCAGCACCCGCGGGGTGATCCCCCGCTGCGCGGCGGGCCCCGGGGACGGCCCCGGACCCCCGCGGGCCGCGGCCGGGGCCGCCCCCGGACCGGACAGTACGAGGGCGGCGAGGAGGGAGGCGACGAGGGGGGCGAGGGCGCTCGCGCGGGTTCGGGACATGCCCCCCACGGTCCGTGCGCCGCCCCCGCCGCCCGGGCAGCCCGCGCCGGGCGGCGGCCAAGTTCATCCGTGCGCCGGTGCCGCGGTCAGTGGTGGAAGCCCGGCTGCGGGTCGGCCACGGCGGTCGGGGGCGCCTTCGTCAGGTGGTCCACGGCCCGGCGCAGGTCGCCGACCAGCAGGGCGATCTGATCGAGGGTCACCCCGTGCCGGATCAGGACGCGCTGGACGACGGTCTCGGCCCGGTCCGGGGGCAGCGGGTAGGAGGGCACCTGCCAGCCCCTCATCCGCAGTCGGTCGGAGAGGTCGTACAGGGTGAAGCCGCTCGCCGCGGGGTCGGTGAGGGTGTAGCAGACGGCGGGGAGGCCGCCCTGGCCATCGTACAGGAGGGTGAAGGGGCCCATGCCCTGGATCTCCCGGGCCAGGTACGCCGCGGTGTCGGCGCAGGCCTGGTGCACGCGCCGGTATCCGCCCCGCCCCAGCCGCAGGAACAGGTAGTACTGGGCGATGATCTCGCCGCCGGGGCGGGAGAAGTTCAGGGCGAAGGTCGGCATGTTGCCGCCGAGGTAGTCCACCGTGAAGACGAGTTCCTCGGGCAGCAGGTCGGCGGTGCGCCAGACGATCCAGCCGACGCCCAGGGGCGCGAGCCCGTACTTGTGGCCCGAGGTGTTGACGGAGGCGACCCGGGGGAGCCGGAAGTCCCAGACCACGTCGGGGTGCAGGAAGGGGGCGACGAAGCCGCCGCTGGCCGCGTCCACGTGGATCGGGACGTCCCAGCCGCTTTCGGCCTGGATCCGGTCGAGCGCGGCGGCGAGGTCGGCGACCGGCTCGTAGTCACAGGTGTAGGTGACGCCGAGGATCGCGACGACCCCGATGGTGTTCTCGTCGACGTACGGGGCGAGCTGGTGGGGGCGCAGTCCGGTGGCGCCGGGCTCCAGGGGGATCTGGCGCAGTTCCACGTCGAAGTACCGGGCGAACTTCTCCCAGCAGATCTGCACGGGGCCGCAGACCAGGTTGGGGCGGTCGGCGGGCTTGCCCTCGGCCTTGCGGCGGGCCCGCCAGCGCCATTTGAGGGCGAGGCCGCCGAGCATCGCGGCCTCGCTGGAACCGGTGGTGGAGCAGCCGGTCGCGGCGCCGCCGGGCGGGGCGTTCCAGAGGTCGGCGAGGATGTTCACGCAGCGCGACTCGATCTCGGCGGTCTGCGGGTACTCGTCCTTGTCGATCATGTTCTTGTCGATGCACTCGTCCATCAGGCGGCGGGCGCCGTCGTCGGACCAGGTGGTGCAGAAGGTGGCCAGGTTCTGGGCCGCGTTGCCGTCGAGCAGCAGTTCGTTGTGGAGCAGCGAGTAGACGACCTCGGTGGGCGAGTGGTCCGCCGGCATCCGGTACTTGGGCAGTACCTCGCCGCTGAGCGGGGACGCGAACACGTCCGTGGCGTCGTCGATGCGTTCGTCCCGGGCGGGGGCGGTTGCGGCGGTTGCTTCCTTCATCTCATGAAGTGCCATATCGGGACTATAGGGGCGCACGGCGCCCCGACCCGGCTCCCCTGAGGCGGCTTCGGGATTCTTCGGCGGCGGCCGTGGCGGGGCGGGGCCTCGGGGGCGTTTCACCCTACGTCTTCCGGTCGACTCCGCAGTGTGACCCTTCACATAGCTACCCCGTGCGGCCGGAGATATTACTGTCGCGTAGGGTTACGACACGTGATCTTCCCGTTCGGGCCACTGGAGACGGTGCGAACGGGAAGATCACCAAACTGGTTCTGTGTGCAACATATCCGCAGATGTCCGGATCGGATCCCGTCGGTTGAACGGGCGGACCGGGATGATCATCCTCCTCCCATGAACCAGATCACCCGCCGCCGTGCCCTCGGGACCACCGCCGGCGCACTCAGCGTCCTCGGCATCGCCGCCACCGCGCACGCGGCCACCCTCCCCGCCACCGCGACCGTGCCCGCACCCCGCACGGGCGACACCCTCGACGAGGTCTACATGGGCCGCCGGATACGGATATCCCCCGCGCAGGGCGGTGGCCACCACGGCGGCCACCACTCCCCCGGCACCCCGACCGTCCGCATAGACGGCGCCGAACTGCACGTGATGCGCAACGCCGACACCACCTGGATCAGCGTGGTCAACCACTACGAGACCTTCGCCGACCTGCCCTCCCTCGCCCGCGCCGCCGTGCGCGAGCTCCAGGGCGCCGTCCTCGTCCCGATGGGCGGCATGTGATGACCGTGCGCAAGAACCAGGCGACCCTGACCCCCGCCGAGAAGCGCGCCTTCACCTCGGCGCTGGTGGAGCTCAAGCGGACCGGCGGCTACGACCGGTTCGTCACCACGCACAACGGCTTCATCATGTCCGACACGGACAGCAGTGACCGGGTGGGCCACCGCTCCCCCTCCTTCCTGCCCTGGCACCGCCGCTTCCTCATCGAGTTCGAGACGGCGCTCCAGAGAATCGACCCGACCGTGGCCCTGCCCTACTGGGACTGGACGGCCGACCGCACCTCCCGCTCCTCCTTGTGGGCGGCCGACTTCCTCGGCGGCACCGGGCGGGCGCGCGACGGCCAGGTCATGGACGGACCGTTCGCCTACGCCGGTGGGAAGTGGCCGGTGAACGTCCGCGTCGACGGCCGCTCCTACCTGCGCCGCGCGCTCGGCACCGGGGTCGCCGAGCTGCCGACGAAGGCCGAGGTCGACTCCGTCCTCGCCATGTCCGTCTACGACGCGGCCCCCTGGAACAGCGCCTCCAACGGCTTCCGCAACAACCTGGAGGGCTGGCGCGGCGTGAACCTGCACAACCGCGTGCACGTCTGGGTGGGCGGCCAGATGGGTACGGGCGTCTCGCCCAACGACCCGGTGTTCTGGATGCACCACGCCTACGTCGACAAGCTCTGGGCCGAGTGGCAGGCCAAGCACCCGCAGTCGCCGTACCTGCCCGCCGCGGGCACCCCCGACGTGGTGGACCTGCACGACACGATGCGGCCGTGGAACGACGTGACCCCGGCGGACATGCTCGACCACCGCAAGTTCTACACCTTCGACACCGAGCCCGCCTCGGTCTGATCGCCGGCGGCCAGCCAGCGGTAGTGCAGCTCGGGGCGGCCGACCTGGCCGTACCGGGGCGCGCGGGCGGCCCGGCCGGTGTCCACCAGGTGCTCCAGGTAGCGCCGGGCGGTGATCCGGGAGGTGCCCGCCGCCCCGGCGGCCCCCGCCGCCGTGAGCCCTTCGGGGGCCGCCCGCAGCAGCGCGGCCAGGCGGTCCAGGGTGGGCGCGCTCAGCCCCTTGGGCAGTTCGGCGGGCCGGGGCGGCCTGAGCGTGGCGAGCGCCCGGTCCACGTCGTCCTGGCCCGCCGCCTCTCCGGCGGCGGCGCGGAACTCGGCGTAGCGCAGCAGCCGTTCGCGCAGCGTCGGGAAGGCGAAGGGCTTGAGCACGTACTGCACGACGCCCACCGAGACGCTCTCGCGGACCACCGCCAGGTCGCGCGCCGAGGTCACCACGATCACGTCCACCGGATGCCCGGCGGCGCGCAGCCCGCGGGCGAAGCGGAGCCCGTTGCCGTCGGGCAGGCCGAGATCGAGGAGCAGCAGGTCGACCGGGGTCCGTTCCAGGGCCCGGGTCGCCTCGGCGAGGGAGTGCACCGCCGCGACGGCGGTGAAGCCGGGGACCCGGCCGACGTAGAGCGCGTGCGCGGCGGCGGCGACGGGGTCGTCCTCGACCACCAGCACCCGCACCGGCGACGCCCCGCCGCTCACGTCCGCGCCCCGGCGGCGAGCGGCAGTCGTACGGTGAACTCCGCGCCCCCGCCCGGCGCTTCGGCGGCGCTCACGCTGCCGCCGTGCCGCTGCGCGGCCTGGCGCACCAGGGCGAGGCCGAGTCCGCGCCCGGCCCCCTTGCCGGACCAGCCGCGCAGGAAGACGTCCGCCCCGGCGGGCAGCCCGGGCCCGTTGTCGGCCACCCGCAGCAGCAGTTCCCCGCCGCCGGGGCGCACCGTCACCCGGACCCGCCCGCCGGGGGTGCCCGTGAGCGCGTCCACCGCGTTGTCGATGAGGTTGCCCAGCACCGTGACCAGGTCGCGGGCCGGGGGCGCGGCGTCCGCCGCGGCGAGCGGCCCGCTGTCGGGGGTGACCACGAGCTCCACCCCGCGTTCGTGCGCCTGGGCCGCCTTGCCGAGCAGCAGGGCGACCAGGACGGGCTCGCCGACGGCGGTGACCACCTCGTCGGTGAGCGCCTGGGCCAGCTCCAGTTCGGCGGTCGCGAAGTCCACCGCCTCCTGCGCGCGCCCGAGTTCGATCAGGGACACCACGGTGTGCAGCCGGTTGGCCGCTTCGTGGGCCTGCGAGCGCAGCGCTTCGGTGAAGCCCCGCTCGTGATCCAACTCCCCCGTCAGGGACTGGAGTTCGGTGTGGTCGCGCAGGGTGACGACCGTGCCGTGCCGGCCGCCGCCCGCCACCGGCGAGCTGTTGACGACCAGGACCCGGTCGGCGCTCAGGTGCACCTCGTCCACCCGGGGGCGGTCGGCGAGCAGCGCGCCGGTGAGCGGCGCCGGTAGGCCCAGCTCGGCCACGCCCCGGCCCCGCACCTCCCCGCTCAGCCCGAGCAGTTCGCGGCCCGCGTCGTTGATGAGGGTGACCCTGCGCTGCCCGTCGAGCATCAGCAGGCCCTCCCGGACGGCGTGCAGGACCGCCTGGTGGTAGTCGTGGATCCGGCTCAGTTCGGCGGCGTTCATCCCGTGCGTGTGCCGGCGCAGCCGGGCGTTGACGACGTACGTTCCCGCGCCGCCCAGTGCCAGGGCGGCCGCCGCGACCCAGGCGAGCGCGGCCAGCTGCCCGCCGAGCCGGTCGCTGATGGCGCGGACCGTGATGCCGGAACTGACCAGGGCGGTCACCCGGCCGTCGTCGACGACCGGGGTGACCACCCGGATCGAGGGGCCGAGGGTGCCGGTGTAGGTCTCGCTGAAGGTCTCGCCGCGCAGGGCGCGGGCGGTGTTGCCGAGGAAGCGCTCGCCGATCCGGTGCGGGTCGGGGTGGGTCCAGCGGCGCCCGTCGGGGGCCATGATCGTCACGAAGTCCACGCCCGTGTCGGTCCGCACCCGCTCCGCGTAGGGCTGGAGCGCGGCGGAGGGGTCGGGGCCGTGGACCGCCTCCCGCACGGAGGGCGAGTCCGCCACGGCGCGGGCGGCGGCGCCCGCCTGGCGTTCGGCCGCCTCCTCGGCCTGGCGGCGCGCGGTGGCGTACGCGAAGACCGCGCAGCCGGCGACGACCAGGGCGACCAGCACCACCTGCATGGCGAAGAGCTGGCCCGCGAGGCTGCGCGGACGGGGGAAACGGAACATGGCGCTCAGTGTGCACCCGGCCGTGAACTCAATGAACGCAAGGGTGACCGGGGTCACAGGGTGGGCCATGGTCGGCGCGGGACGTATTCATCTTCAGGAGGCGACGTGGCCGCCAGGCGCGACAGAACGCACTATCTCTACATCGCGGTGATCGTCGCGGTGCTGCTCGGCATCGCGACGGGCCTGGCCGCGCCCGGCACGGCCGTCGAGCTGAAGCCCCTCGGGACGGGCTTCGTGAATCTGATCAAGATGATGATCTCGCCGGTGATCTTCTGCACGATCGTGCTGGGCATCGGTTCGGTGCGCAAGGCCGCCAAGGTGGGCGCGGTGGGCGGGCTCGCGCTCGGCTACTTCATGGTGATGTCCACGGTCGCGCTCGGCATCGGGCTGCTCGTGGGCAACCTGCTGGAGCCGGGCAGCGGGCTGCACCTCACCGAGGCCGTGCGCGGCGCGGGCGAGGCCCAGGCGAAGGCGGGCGGGGCGCAGAGCACCCCCGACTTCCTGCTGGGGATCATCCCCAAGACGATGGTGTCGGCCTTCACCGGGGGCGAGGTGCTCCAGACCCTCCTGGTGGCGCTCCTGTGCGGATTCGCGCTCCAGGCCCTGGGGTCGGCGGGCGAGCCGGTGCTGCGCGGGATCGGGCACCTGCAGAAGCTGGTCTTCCGGGTGCTCGCGATGATCATGTGGGCGGCGCCGGTGGGCGCCTTCGGGGCGATGGCGGCGGTGGTCGGCGCGACCGGCATCGACGCGCTCAAGTCCCTCGCGGTCATCATGATCGGCTTCTACACCACCTGCCTGCTCTTCGTCCTCGTGGTGCTCGGGACGCTCCTGCGGGTGTGCACGGGCGTCAGCGTCTTCGCGCTGCTGCGCTACCTGGGCCGCGAGTTCCTGCTGATCCTGTCCACCTCCTCCTCCGAGTCGGCGCTGCCGCGACTGATCGCGAAGATGGAGCACCTGGGCGTGTCCCGGCCGGTGGTCGGGATCACGGTCCCGACGGGGTACTCCTTCAACCTCGACGGCACCGCGATCTACCTGACGATGTCCTCGCTCTTCATCGCCGAGGCGATGGGCAAGCCCCTGGCCCTCGGTGAGCAGATCTCGCTGCTGCTGTTCATGATCATCGCGTCCAAGGGCGCCGCCGGGGTGACCGGCGCGGGCCTCGCCACCCTGGCGGGCGGACTCCAGTCGCACCGGCCCGAACTGGTCGACGGCGTCGGTCTGATCGTGGGCATCGACCGCTTCATGAGCGAGGCGCGGGCGCTGACGAACTTCGCCGGGAACGCGGTGGCGACCGTGCTGATCGGGACCTGGACCAAGGAGTTCGACCGCGACCGGGCCACCGAAGTCCTCGCGGGGCGCCTGCCCTTCGACGAGGCGAGCCTGAACGACGGCGAGCACGCGGAGGACCGGGACCACGCGCGCGACGACGCGGCGTCCACCCCGGTACCCGGCCAGCCGGCCGCGGGCAAAGACGGCGTACCGGTATAGAGCGGCGCCTCCCGGTACGCACGTCGGACCGGCCGGGCAGGGCTCTCCCCCCACGGTGCCCAGCCCGGTCGGCGCCGACACCCCCAGCCAGGGGCGATTTTCAGCCAACCATCCGATAACCGGCGTGCGGTAAAAGGTACTTCCATATAGGGGCACGCTTCTGACATCTTGCGTCCACCACTCGTTTCGTACGGCCCGGTAGGTACCACCAGCACCACCGGGCCCTTCGGAGGACGCATTGATACCCCACATATCCAGCCGACCTCGACGTACCCTCGTGCTGGCCGCCGCCCTTGGCGCCGCACTGACCTTCGGGGCACCCGCCGCGCTCGCCGGCACCGCCCCCGTGGCACCGTCCGGGGCCCCCACCCCGGCTCCCCGGGCCGCGGCCCCGGCTTCCCAGAGTGCGACCTGGGCTGCCGGAACCCGTGCCTACCTCGTGATCACCGCTCCCGGTGACAGCTCCGCCGTCCGCTCGGCCGTCACGGCCAACGGCGGCACGGTCTTCTCGAACTTCGACGCCATCGGCGTGATCGTCGCCCACTCGGCCTCCGCTTCCTTCGCCTCGACGATGCGCGGGGTCAGCGGGGTCCAGCAGGTCGGCGCCACCCGTACCTCGGACGTTCCGGCCGACGCCTACAACCCGGCGCTGCCCGCCAACCCGGCGCAGTCCACGACCGCCGCGGGAGAGCCGGTCCGCGCGGACATGAGCCAGATCAAGGCGGACCAGGCCTGGGCCGTCACCACCGGTTCGTCCTCCGTGAAGGTCGGCATCCTGGACACCGGTGTGGACGACCAGCACCAGGACCTGGCCCCGAACTTCAACGCGGCCGACTCGGTCTCCTGCGCCTACGGCAAGCCGGACACCCGCGCCGGCGCCTGGCGCGACGTGGACACCCACGGCACGCACGTCGCGGGCACCATCGCCGCCGCCAAGAACGGCAAGGGCGTCGTCGGCGTGGCCCCGAGCGTGAAGATCTCCGCGGTCCGGGTCGCCGAGCCGGGCAACTCGTTCTTCTTCGCCGAGAACACCATCTGCGGTTTCGTCTGGGCGGGCGACCACGGCTTCAAGGTCACCAACAACAGCTACTACACGGACCCGTGGCAGTTCAACTGCCCGGACAACATCGACCAGGCCGCCATCATCGAGGGCGTCAAGCGCGCCCAGGAGTACGCGGAGGGCAAGGGTTCGCTCCAGGTCGCCGCGGCGGGCAACGAGAACTACGACCTCGCCCACAAGACCACGGACTCGGCGAGCCCGAACGACTCGACGCCGGTCACCCGGACCATCACCAACGCCTGCCTCGACATCCCGACCGAGCTCCCGGGCGTGGTCACCGTCGCGGCGAACGGCACCGGCACCACGAAGGCCTCGTTCTCCAACTTCGGCGCGGGCGTCATCGACGTGGCGGCCCCGGGCAGCGACGTCTACTCCACCCTCCCGGGCGGCAAGTACGGCACCAAGAGCGGTACCTCGATGGCCACTCCGCACGTCGTGGGCGTGGCCGCGCTCCTCGCGAGCGCCAACCCCGGCATCACTCCGGCGCAGCTGCGCGACAAGCTGGCCACCCAGGCCAACGACATCGCCTGCCCGTCGGACAACCGCTGCACCGGGACCGCCGCCAACAACTCCTTCTTCGGCGAGGGCCAGGTCGACGCCCTGAAGGCGGTGGGCGGATCCACCCCGCCGGCCGGCAAGTACTTCGAGAACACCGCCGACTTCGCGATCAACGACAACGCGACCGTGGAGAGCCCCATCACCGTCAGCGGGGTGACCGGCAACGCGCCCGCCACCCTCAAGGTGGGCGTGGACATCAAGCACACCTACATCGGTGACCTGAAGGTCGACCTCGTCGCACCCGACGGCAGCGTCTACACCCTGTCCAACCGGACCGGCGGCAGCACGGACAACATCGTCCAGACCTTCACCGTCAACGCCTCCTCGGAGGTCGCGAACGGCGTCTGGAAGCTCCGCGTGAACGACAACGCCAACTCCGACACGGGCAAGATCGACGCCTGGAACCTCACCTTCTAGGGGTGACGGGCCGGGCGGACCCGCCCGCGCCCTAGCGCCGCAGGATGTCGGCGAGCCAGTCGAAGACGACATCGCAGTGCTGTTGCGGGGCCATCGGGGAGCAGTGCAACTGCGCCCCGGTGGCCCCGGTCAGCTTCACGTACTCGCGCCGGGCCCGCAGCAGGTCGTACATCTGCCGGGGCTGCCCCGGGTAGAACTGCTCGGCCTCGTAGTCCAGGACCAGGGTCGGCGTCTTGATCCTCGGCACCAGAGCGGTGACGTCGAGGCCGATCGCCCGCTGGGCCGGGGTCCACAGGTCCTTGAACACCCGACCGGCCCGGGCCTCGCGCAGGGCCTCCCGGGAGAAGATCTCGAACCGCTTCTTCACGAGGTAGGCCAGCTGCGGGGAGAGGTCCGGGACCACCTGCTCGTTCCAGTTCCGGTTCGTCTCCTCCTTGTCCGCGGTGACCACGTCCCGCAGCGTCTTGTCGAAGCCGAGCCAGGGGCTGACGCAGCCCGGCATGCACACCAGGGCCGCCAGCCGGTGCTCGAAGGCCGCCGCGCGGGCCACCAGGTTGCCGCCCATGCTCATGCCGGTCAGCGCGATCCGACCGCTGTCCACGTCCTTGCGGCGGTCCAGCCAGTCGATGAGCGGGGCGACCACCCCTTCCCAGCGGGTGGTGAAGGGCATCTCCTCGACGAACAGCAACCGGCCCTGGCCGGGGCCGTCGTAGACCAGCGCGTTCCACCCCCGGTCGAGTGCCGCGCTGACGCCGTAGGTCCACATGTCGACGTTCTGGCCGTCGCTGCCGTTGGTGAGGATGACCGTCGGACGCGGCCGCTCCGGGCCCTCGGGGCGGAAGAACCACACCGGCAGGTGGGTCTTCTCGTACGGGACCCGCGCGCGCTCGGCGGCCGGTGAGCACAGCGAGGCGAAGGTGTCCCAGGCCGCCGCACCGGCCAGGTACACCGCCTTCTCGTCGGCCGGCTTCGCCGTGCCCAGGACGTAGAAGAGGCTCTGGGCGAAGTACTGCGAGGCCCGCAGCGCCCGGAAGCGGCGGGTCTGGGAGGGCGGTTCGTGGCCGTGGCGCCCGGCGGGCGGGGGCGCCGCGAGCTTCTCGCCCCAGCCGCGGAAGGTGTCGCTGAAGGTCTGCTCGGACGCCCCGGCGGCGTTGACGGAGTTGACGGCGGTCAGCACCTCGCCGACCTCGGAGGCCCGCATCCCGGCGGCGCCGAGGGCGAACAGGGCGGCGAAGTTGAAGCCGGGGTCGGTGAAGAGCTTCATGGCACCGGGCGCCGGGTCCGGATCGACCGCCGAGCCCGGCCGCGCGGCGGCCCGGGCCGGGGCAGCGGCCGCGGCCCCGACGCCACCGCCGGTGGCGAGGGCCCCGGCCCCCGCGGCGATCCCGGCCAGCGCCGCGCGGCGGGAGAGGGCGGACGGGGGCAGCGGCGCGGGCGGCGGCTGGTGCGGGGTGGTGCGACGGTGCGTCATGCTCGGGACGGTAGGAGGCCGCTACGGCGGGTCGCCCGGCGCCACACCCGCCACTGCTCCGAACGGACCCGCCCGGCGGACGCCGCCGCCCGCCCCGCGCCGCCCCTACCGGGTCCGCAGCACGCAGTCCCCGCACAGGCCGCCGCCCGGGGCCTTGTAGTAGAGGCAGCAGCTGCGCCGTACGAAGGCCACCCCGAGCCCCTCCTCGTGGACGAAGGTGCCGGTGGCGCCCAGCGGTCCGTCATCGGCCAGCAGCGCCGCGGTCAGGGCGACCGCGTCGCCTCCCGGCACCCGGTCGAGCAGCACCCGCAGGCTGCCGACCAGTCCGGAGGCGGCGTTCCCGCGGAGCACCTGCGGCGACAGCGCGTACCGGACCCGCAACCCCGCCTCCAGCACGGCGAGGTTCCCGAGCACGGTGGCCCCGAGTTCCTGCCCGGGCAGGTCCACCGGCCCGGGCAGCCACAGTTCCAGCGACCCCGCGTCCGGCAGTCGCCACCACACCCGGTCGGGGGCCAGGTCCGGCACCCGCCCGGACAGCGCCGCGCAGCCGAGCCCGAGGGACCAGAGGCGGGAGGCGATGCCGAACTGCGCGGTGGAGGCGGCCACCCGGCCCGGGCCGGTGCCCATGCGCCGGCCCACCTCGCCGACGTACTCCGCGAGCCGGTCGCCGTACAGCTCGCTCAGCGGACGGAATCCCGGCCCGGGCGGCCGCGCCGCGCACGGCACGGTGAAGAACGGCCCCACCGGGGCCAGTCGCCGCAGTACGTCCTCCAGGTCCATGGCCCGATGATCTCAAGGTCGCGACCGGCGCCCGGGGGCGGGGTCCGCCCCCGGGCCGAGGGCTCAGCCCGCCGGGGTGTGGGCGGCCACCTCGAAGTCGGACATGTCCAGTCCGCCTTCCTTGGTGTCGTCGTTGGCGAAGACGAAGGACTCGATCGGCACGCCGCGTTCGTCGCTGAGCTGGGCCACCAGTTCCTGCAGGACCACGGTCTCCAGGACCACCCGGACCGCGTCCGCGCACCGCGGCAGCCGGACGACGGCCAGGTGCTCGGCCGCCCCGACCTCGGCGGTGGTGATCAGCAGGGTCAGGTGACCGGCGTCGGAGAGGGAGCGGGCCAGCTCGATCTCGCGCCCGTCGCCGAAGACGAGGTGGAGGGTGTTGCCCGCCGATTCCATCTCGCCGTGCAGGTAGTTGCGGGTCGCCGAGGCGGCCGCGGTCATCCGCACGACCTCGCGCAGCAGCAGCGCGCCCTCCTCGGCGGACGCCCGGGAGGCTCCCGCGGCCACCCCGTCGGAGGCGATGCAGCGGGCTCCGCGCTCGCGCAGACCCGCGATGACGCCGGTGGCCTGCTCGTGGACCGCAGTGGTCTGCTCGGCGATCCGCTCCCAGGGGTCCTCGGCCGCGGGCCGCCCGGCGATGGCTCCCGCGATCAGGTCGAGGGCGACGACGGTTCCGGTGTATCCGATGGTCGAGGCGTAGGAGTCGGGCTCGTTGCCGAGGTCCACGGTGAGGTCGGCGAGGTCGCCCAGCGGGGACGGCACGACATTGAGCAGGGCGGTCTTCGTGATGCCGGGGGCGGCGCACTGGAAGGCGGCGAGCGTCTCGGAGCTGCGGCCGCCCTGGGAGACCGCGATCAGGCAGTCGGTGTCGAAGCCGGTGGTGCCGGTCTCGATCTCGCTGGAGAGCACGCGCTGGGTGACCACTCCGGCGGCGCGCAGCTGCTGGACCGGGACGGCGAGGGCCGCGTACGAGGCCCCGATCCCGGTGAAGAGCGGGCGGCGGGCGGTGCTCAGGGCGGCCAGTGCGGGGTCGGCCAGCTGGCCGCGGACGCGCTCCGCGACGCGTGCGAGCGCGGCGCCCTGGTCGGCCTGGCCCTGGAGGAAGGTGATACGGGATCCGGACATGGTGTGTCTCCGCTTCGTCGTGGTGTCGTGGGGCCGGTCAGGCGTCGGTCTTGGCAGGTGCGGCCTGCCCGGGCGCTTCCCCGGCGGGTGCGGCGTCCGCTTCCGGATCCCGTTCCCGGCCCGGGGTGGGCAGGTCGAACTTGACGATGGCCCAGCGGAAGAGCACGTAGTAGACCGCTGCGAAGCACAATCCGATCGGGATGATCATCCACGGCTTGGTGGCGATGCCGTAGTTGACGACGTAGTCGATGGCGCCGGAGGAGAAGCCGAAGCCGTCACGGATGCCGAGGGCGTAGCACAGGGCCATCGAGGCGCCGAAGAGCACGGCGTGGACCGCGTAGAGCAGCGGCGCGACGAACATGAAGCTGAACTCGATGGGCTCGGTGACTCCGGTGATGAAGGAGGTCAGGGCCACCGAGATCATCATGCCCTTGATCATGGTGCGGTTCTCGGGGCGGGCGGTGTGCGCGATGGCGAGCGCCGCGGCCGGGAGGGCGAACATGTAGATCGCGAAGCCGCCGGTCATGAACTGGCCCGCGTTCGGGTCGCCGGCGAGGAAGCGGGCGATGTCGCCGTGGACCACGGCGCCGGTGTCGGGGTTGGTGAAGGAGCCCGCCTCGAACCAGGGGAAGAACGAGAAGAAGTGGTGCATCCCGATCGGGATGAGGGCGCGGACGACCACCCCGAAGATGCCGGCGCCCATCGCCCCGGTGCCGACGAGCCACTCGCCGAAGTGGTGGAACCAGCTGCCGACCGCGGGCCATATGAAGCCGAAGACCACGCCGAGCCCGACGCCCGCGAAGGCGCTGAGGATCGGGACCAGGCGGCGGCCGCCGAAGAAGCCGAGCCACTCGGGCAGCTTGGTGCGGCTGAAGCGCTGGTAGAGGTAGGCGACGACGAGGCCCATCAGGATGCCGCCGATGACCTTGGCGTCGAGCGGTTCGCCGTCGACGCCCTTGGGGAAGGCGGGGCTGGCGAGCACGGCCTTGAAGACGAGGTATCCCACCACGGCGGCCAGGCCGGTCGAGCCGTCGGCCTTCTTCGCGAAGCCGATGGCCACGCCCACGGCGAAGAGGAGCGGCAGGTTCGCGAGGACCGTGTCGCCGCCGGCCGCCAGCACCATGCCGAGCTTCTGCACGAGGACCGGCAGCCCGTCGCTGCCGAGCAGGTCCTCCTTGCCGAGCCGGGTCATCAGGGCGGCGGCCGGGAGGGTCGCCACGGGCAGCATCAGGCTGCGGCCGATGCGCTGCATCACCGGCATGACCCTGCCTGCGGCCTTTGGCTTCTTCCCGGTGGCGGCCGGGGCGGTGGCCGTACTCATGGCGGTACTCCTCGTCGAGCGGGGGGGGTGGGGACGAGACCG
Organism: Streptomyces sp. NPDC059917; assembly: GCF_042730635.1. NCBI lineage: Bacteria > Bacillati > Actinomycetota > Actinomycetes > Kitasatosporales > Streptomycetaceae > Streptomyces > Streptomyces sp. NPDC059917. Next base: position 23,647 of record NZ_JBHWLC010000038.1, on the reverse strand, counting down.
AAGGTAATCAGTGGTTTCCCACTGGTCAATAGTGGTCTGCTCTGGTCTTGTAAATAAAGCCGGAGTCAGGTCGAAGGTCCTCTGTCCCGGCAGGCCACAAGGGGGCACCAAGTGGTAGCAAGTGGTATGGTTTCGCCCATGACCCAAGAAGCCGACCCCCTGTGGTCCCGGGCGGCGGACCGCATCCGCGAGGAGATCGCGCGCCGCGGGCTGACCGCGGGCAGCAAGCTGCCGCCCGAGCGCGAACTGTGCACCCGGCTGGACGTCTCACGGGTCACCCTCCGGCGCGCCCTGCACCACCTGGTGGAACAGGAGCTGGTCACCTCCTCGCACGGACGCGGCTGGTTCGTGGCCGCCCAGCAGGCGCCCGCGCCCGCCCGCGAGTGGCCCAAGGACCTGGAGTCCTTCACCGCCACCGCCCGCCGCAAGCACATGCGTCCGAGTTCACTGGTGCTGCGCCACGACACCGTCACCGCCTCGCTCGACGACGCGGACCGGCTCGACGTGCCCGCGGGCACCCCGCTGATGCGCCTGGAGCGGGTCCGACTGCTCAACGACGTACGGATCGCCCTCGACCGCACCCTGCTGGTCGCCGACCTCGCACCGGACCTGACCCGGACCGACTTCCGCGGCGCCTCCCTCTTCGAGGAACTGCGCCGCTGGGGCGTCGAGCCCGAGCGGGCGGAGGCGACCATCGAGGCGCGCACGGCGGACGCGGAGCTCGCCGGGCACCTGGGCATCGCCGAGGGCGCGCCCGTACTCGTCCTCGACCAGACGGTGTACGCGCGGGACCAGCGGCCGCTCCTGCTGTCCACGGTGGAGTACAGCGGGGACCGCTACCGGCTGCGCACGACCCTCCAGACAGACTGACACGCGCGCACGGGTCCGGTGGTCGGCATCGGTCCCCCGCCCCGGCGACGAAAGGCCCGACCCGCGGGCGGGCGGCGCCTCAGCCCGCCCGTACGACGGCCCGCGCGCCCGCGTCGACCCGCCCGGCCGCGGCCTCGGCCCAGCGCACCGCCGGACCCATCGCCCAGGACGCCGCCAGCAGCACGGCGGCCAGGAGCAGCCAGCCCGGGATCCCCCACAACAGCAGCAGCGAGGTCAGCAGCAGCGGCCCCAGGGTGCGCGCCACCGGTACCCCCGTACCGAAGAAGCCCTGGTACTGCCCGATCCGCTCGGGCGGCGCCAGCGAGAAGCTGATCTGCCAGGACCCGGCGGACTGGCGCATCTCGGCGTGCACCTGGAGCACGGCGCCGAGCACGAGCAGGGCGGCGGCCGGCCAGGCACCGGAGGGCAGCGCCGAGAGCGCGAAGGCCACGCAGGAGGCGGCCATCACCAGGCCCGAGCTGCGCACCGCGGCCCGCGCGCTGCCCAGATCGGCCACCGGGCGGGCCATCCGGACCTGGAAGAGCATCACGGCCACCGTGTTCAGCACGAAGAGCGCCGACACCAGCCAGCCCGGAGCGTGCGTGCGCTCCACGATCCACAGCGGGATGGCCAGGCTCAGCAGCGGCATCCGCAGCAGCAGGATCGCGTTCAGCAGCGTGACCAGGGCGTACGGGCGGTCGCGGAGCACCGCCAGGCGCGGCTCGCCGGCGCCCCGGCCGGGCAGCGGGGCCACCGCCGGCAGCCGCAGCAGCACCCCGGCGCAGACCAGGAAGCTCGCCGCGTCCAGCACGAAGACCAGCCGGTAGGCCTCGCCGGTGTCCGCGCTGAGCGCGAGCCCGCCGACGGCCGCGCCCAGGGCCAGCCCGCCGTTCAGCATCGACTGGAGGTGGGCCAGCACCGCGGTGCGCTCCCCCGGGGGCACCAGACCGGCGAGCAGGGCCTGCCGGGCCGCGGCGAGCCCGCACTGGGCGGTGGCGTACACGCAGGCGGCCAGCAGGAACGGCCAGAACGAGGAGATCAGCAGGAACGAGGCGACCGCGGCGGCGGTCGCCAGGGCGAGCAGGACCGAGGTCCCCCGGGGGCCCCGCCGGTCGGCGAGGGCGCCGATGGGCACCCCGGCCACGGACCCGATGGCCCAGGCGACGGTGAGACCGAGGCCGATCTGGGCGGGCGAGAGACCGACCACTCGGGTGAAGTAGAGCGCCGAACACACGTAGTAGGCACCGTCACCGACGGAATTGCTCAGCTGGGCGGCGGCCAGGCGGCGCGGCGCGCCCGGCGGCGGCAGGATCCGTATCCTCATCCGACCATTTGAACAGGCTTTCGGCCCGCGTGGAGGGTGTGTCTGACCGTAGGCCCGGTGGGCCGCTTGCCCACGCCAACAGCTCCGTCGGTTTGGGGTGGAACGGGCGCCTTCCGGGCCGTGGACCGGGCCCTTCGGGGCCTCTTCCCGGGCCGTCGGAAAACAGTCTCGCGCCGTTGCCAAAAGGGGGGTTCATATGGGGACTTCTAGGAGCTACATTGAGCCACTCGCGTTCACCTGACAGCCCGTTGCCTTTCACTCGCGTTTTGCGCGGGGGGTGACGTCAGGAGCGCAGACTGTGCCACCACCCCACCGCCCAGAAGGACCGAAGGCTCCGTGCCCGTACCCGTACTCCTCGCCGGCCGCACCGTGCGGCTCGAGCCCCTCGCCCCCCACCACACCGAGGCCCTGGCCCTGGCCGGGGCCGAGGATCGTACGACTTACGCCTTCACGCCCGTACCCCACGGGCTGCAGGCGTCCCACGAGTACATCGACCGTGCCCTCGCTGATCAGGCAGCGGGTCGATCGCTCCCCTTCGCGGTGGTCAGAGCCACCGACGGACGGGTGGTCGGATCGACCCGGTTCCTGGAACTCGACTACTGGCAGGGGCCCCTGGTGTGGCCCGCCGTGCCGGGAGTCCCGTACGGCGACCCGGCCACATCGATCCCCGATGCCGCGGAGATCGGGAACACCTGGCTCTCGCCGGGTGCCCAGGGAACCGGCATCAACACCGAGGCGAAGCTGCTCATGCTCCGCCATGCCTTCGAGACCTGGGGGGTCCGCCGGATCTCACTGCGCGCCGACGCCCGCAACACCCGCTCCCGCGCGGCCATGGAGCGGCTCGGGCTGACCTGTGAAGGGGTCCGCCGGGCCCATTCCCGGGGGCTGGACGGGGCCGTGCGCAGCACCGCCTTCTACTCGGTGCTCGACGAGGAGTGGCCGGCCGTGCGCTCCGTCATCGAGCTGCGGATCTCGGGCCGGCGGCCGCGCCGGTCCCGGCGCCCCGCCGGATCCCTGATCCCGGCGTAGACCGGCACGGGGCTCCGCGCCCCCGGCCCTCGCCCCGCCTCCCGGCCGTACGTCAGCCGAGGTAGGCCGGGGCGAGGGCCGAGGGCATGAACCGGACGGGCGCGCCGCTGCCGTCGGCGGGCACGGAGTACAGGTCGGAGCCGAAGTCTCCGGGCAGGGAGTAGGCGACCGTGCGGTCGTCGGTCCACACGGCCTGGTCGTCGACGCTGCGGGCCTCGGCGAGCGGGGTCTCGGCCCCGGAGGCGAGGTCGAGGGCGTAGAGCCGCCAGGGCGCGTCGGCGGGGGCTCCCGGCACGCGCTTCTTGAAGACGATCCGGGTGCCGTCGGGCGAGAGCGAGGGGCACTCCACGTTCTCGCGGACCGTGGTGAGGGTGCGCTCGGCGAGGTCGCCGCGGACCAGGTAGGTCTTGCCGCCGGTGGCGAGGGTCGCGTAGAAGGTCCGCTCGTCGGCCGCGAAGGTCACGCCCCAGAAGTTCACGTCGGCGGCCCGGTAGGGGTGTCCGTCCTTGACGACGGCGAAGTCCTCCAGGGAGGCGTCGTACTTCCCGGTGCGGGTGTCGAGGACCGAGGTCCGGGTGGAGAACTTGGTCCCGGCGTACGAGTCCCCGCCGACGAAGACGGTCCAGGCCACCAGGTGTCCCCCGGGCGAGACCCGGGCGCGGGTCGGTATCCCGGCCAGCGGGTGGCTGGAGACCTCCTTGAGGCGGGCGTCGAGCACCACCGCCCGGTAGCTGTCCTGGACCCCGCCCTTGACGGAGCGCAGGCAGACCCCGGTGCCCGCGGCGGCGTAGAAGCGCAGGCAGGAGACCCCGGAGGCGGTGCGCTCGCCCTCCGGCCGGTCGGCGGGCACGCTGGCCAGCTCGTCGCGGTGCGGCCCCCAGGCCATGTTGCGGAAGACGATCCGCCGCCCGCCGCCCGGGGCCAGCGAGAGCGGTCCCGGGGTGATCCGCGGTCCGCCCGCCTGTTCCTGGTTCCTCTCGTCGGCGCGGGAGGAGGCGCGCACGACGGCGACGATCCCCACTCCCGCGAGGACGAGCACGGCGGTGAGCAGGATCAGGATCCGGCGCTGGAGGGTCATGGGTGGGGGCCTTTCGGGTGGGGACGCGTCAGCGGGTGGCCGTGGCGGCGGCGGTTTCGGCGTCGTCGGGGCGCAGGCGGGCGCAGACGGCGGTGGCGGCGGCGAGCAGGACGGCGGCGGCGATCAGCGCGGGCCGGGCGCCCCAGGCGGTCCAGGCCGCGCCGAAGGCGAGGGAGCAGACGAAGCGGGCCAGCGCCTGGCCGGTCTGGACGAGGGCCAGGCCCGCGCCGCGGTGTTCCTCGGGGACGGTGTCGGCGGCCGCGGCCATCAGCACGCCGTCGGTGGCGGCGTAGAACGCGCCGTGCAGCAGCAGGACGGCGTAGGGCAGGGCGGGCTGTTCGGCCCCGGTCAGCAGGAGCCCGTAGGCCAGCAGCAGCGCCAGGTGGCCGCCGAGGAAGACGCGGCGGCGGCCGATCCGGTCGGCGAGCCGGCCGAGCGGCAGGGCGAGCAGGAAGAACGCGGCGGCGGTGCCCAGCGGCAGCAGCGCGAACCAGCGGTCGGCGATGCCGGTGGTGCGCTGGAGCAGCAGGAAGACGAAGGCGTCGCTGACCGTGCACAGGCCCAGCAGCAGCGCGCAGAGGCTGATCCGGCGCAGCGCGGGTCGGCGCAGCAGGTACAGGGAGGCGCGCAGCCGGGGCCGCGCGCCCGCGCCGTTCGCCGGGGCGGTGTCCGCGGCGGCGCCGGGCCCGGCCTCGGTGCGGCGGGGCACGAACAGCACCAGGACGAGGACGCCGAGGGCGGCCACGCAGGAGCTGACGGTGAAGACGGCGTCGTAGCCGTCGGCGGCGCCGCGCAGGATCACGAAGGCGAGGACCGGTCCGATCAACGCGCCCGCGGTGTCCATGGCCCGGTGGGCGCCGAAGGACCGGCCGCGGTCCTCGGGGGTGCTGGCCAGCGAGATCAGCGCGTCGCGCGGGGCGGTGCGCAGGCCCTTGCCGGTGCGGTCGAGCGCGAGCACCGCGCCGATGGCGGGGAGGGTGTGCGCGAGCAGCAGCAGCGGCTTGCAGAGCGCGGAGAGCCCGTAGCCGAGTCCGGCGAGCAGTTTGTGGCGGCCCCAGCGGTCGCCGAGGTGGCCGCCGGTGAGCCGGACGAGGGCGCTGACCCCGTTGTAGAGGCCGTCGAGCAGGCCGAACCCGAGCGGGGAGAGTCCGAGTCCGGCGACGAGGTAGAGCGGCAGGACGGCCGTGACCATCTCGGAGGAGACGTCGGTGATCAGGCTGACCGTGCCGAGGGCGAGGACCGTGGGGGCGAGCGCGGCGCGCCGCCCCGGGCGGATGCCCGGGGCGACGGCCGGTTCGGTGGTCACGGCGGGCGCGGGGGTACCGCGGCTGTCCGCAACGTACATCGTCAGCTCGCCCAGATCCCCGTGATGTCGTGGGCGGTGGCGGCGTTCCCCGCGTGGGTGGTCAGGCCCGCCAGGCCCTCCAGGGTGCGCAGCACGTCGTAGTGGTTGTAGGTGGTGGCGGAGGAGGAGCCGGGGGTCACCGGCTGGCCGTAGAGCACCGTCGGGATCTTGTTGCCCGCGAGCCGGTTGTCCTCGTCGAAGGTGACGACGAGCAGGCTGTTGTGGGTCTTGGCCCAGTCCGCGTAGGCCTTGAGGTTGGTCTTGAGCCAGGTGTCCCCGGTGCCGACCGAGCAGTCGTGCATGTCGCTGCACAGGTTCGGGACGACGAAGGAGACCTTGGGCAGGGTGGTGAAGTCCGTCGGGAACTGGGCCATCGTCCTGGCCGTGTTCGTCGGGACGTTGGAGAAGCCGAACCAGGGGTTGTGCTTGCGGGCGTACTTGCCGCTGCTACAGGTGGTGGAGCCCTGGCTGGGCAGGGTCTCGTTGTAGCTGCCCCAGGTCTTGCCCGCGGCTATCAGCTCGGAGGCCAGGTTGGGCGCGGAGCTGAAGCCGGGGGTGTAGCAGCTGTCGTCGGTGACGCCCTGGTTGGAGCCCGAGAAGAGCTGCATGTAGTTGGGCTGGCTCGGGTGGGTGACGCCGAACGACTGGGTGAGGTTGGCACCGCCCGTCTTGAGCGAGTTGATGTAGGGGGCGCTGGAGCTGCCGATGACCTGGTTGTAGGCGTGGTTCTCGAACACCACGACGACGACGTGGTCCGGGGCCGGCAGCGAGGCCGCGTGCGCGGGCTGGGCCGCGCCGAGCGAGGTCCACAGAGCGGCGAAGGCAGCGGTGAGGCCGATCGCGGACGCGAGGGCGGTGGTGCGGCGGGGCCGTGACAAGGGCAGGCCGAACACGGGATGTACCTCCGGCTGAGGGGGTTCTGGGGGCGGCGCGGACGCACCATACCGACGGGCATGTGCAGGGGCCAGAGACCGTGGGCCAACGGAAAAAGAACGCGCGCTGCACGCTGGGGGCCGGGTAAGGAAGTGCCCTAGGTGAGATCAAGAAAGTGAAAAATTAGGAACCTGGGGGCTCTGTCGTTCATCCTTCGAACGGAAGAGGACCGTTCCCGCCACGCGCGGGGCCCATAACAGCCATCAAAGCCGGAGAGCTCCGCACATGTCGTATTCGCCCGACGGGCAGTACCAGCCGTACCAGCCGTACCCGCCCGAGGGCCAGCGACCCGACGGGCCCTACCAGCAGGCACAGCACACCCAGCCGTTGCCGCGACAGCAGTACCCGCGCCAGGAGCAGTACGGGGACCAGTACGGCCAGGCCCAGCAGCAGGGCCCGTACCAGGGGCAGCAGCAGGACCGGCGCCAGGACCGCCACCAGGGCGTGGCGCCCGGCGAACTGTGCCCGACCTGCGGGCACGTGGCCCCGGAGGCCGAGCCCGAACGCCGCCCCTCGAAGGTCAAGCGCTGGCTGATCGCCGGTGGCACGGTGCTCGCGCTCGCGGGCATCGCGGCGGCCGCGATGACCTACTTCGAGATACCGCCGTTCACGGACAAGGGCAGCGCGGTGTCCTTCGGGGACGCCCCGGGCGCCGGCAAGGGCGGCGACGCCCCGCAGGCGGCCAACTCCAAGGCACTGATGCCCACGGGCCCCAAGGCCGACTTCGCGAACTCGATGACCCTGCCGGACGGCACGCACGTGGCCGTCACCACCATCACGGGCAAGAAGTCCGGCTTCAAGGGCAAGGTCTGGGTCTGGGCTCCGAAGGAGTACAACGACCCGAAGTTCGCCAAGAGCGGCTTCCCCGTGATGATCGCCCTGCCGGGCGGCGCCGGATTCCCGAACAACTACTGGATGGGCACCGACCTCGGCCTCCAGAAGAGCATCAGCAAGTGGTACGAGGAGGGCAAGGGCAAGCCCTTCATCCTCGCCATGCCCGTGCTGAACCCGGCGCCCGATGACAACGGTACCTACTGGGACGGATCCGACATTCCGGGTCAGCCCAAGATGGGCACCTGGCTCACCGACGACGTCCCGGACCTGATGCGGGAGAACTTCCGCACCATCAAGTCGCGCGACGGCTGGGCCTTCATGGGGTCCTCCACCGGAGGCTTCGCGGGCCTCAAGGCCGTGCTGAAGTACCCGGAGAAGTTCAAGGCCGTGATCGCCTCCGGCCCGGACATCGTTCCCGACTCGCTGCTCTGGAAGGGGCACGAGCAGGAGAAGGCCGCGAACAACCCGGAACTCCTCGCCAAGGAACTCATCGCCAAGAAGGGCCCGGACGTCTACCTGGCCTTCCAGGTGGGCGACAACGAGAGCAACAAGAAGACCCTGCCGGACGTGCAGAAGTTCATCGCGACCTACACCAAGGGTCCGATCCACACGAGCCTGCGCGTCATCCCGGGCGGCCAGCACAACGCCAAGACCTACGTGCCCAACATGGGCGAGGGTCCGATCCAGTACATCAGCAAGGTCATGGAAGGACCAGTGGAGTAGCGGCCTCCCGCCGCACCTCCCCCGCGTCCCCTGCCGCGCCTTCGTCCGCGCCCTCGCGCTCCGGCCCGCCGAACGTCCTCGGCGGGCCGTTGCCGTCCCAGGGCTCCCAGCCCGGGCTGCCGGTGACCGCGAAGCGCACCCAGGCCGCGTGCATCTCGTCGGCCAGGGCCTGCGGCGCGTCCGGGCCGGCCAGCCACGTGCTCTCGGGCACGGCGAGGGTGTCGAAGACGAAGCCCAGCTCCAGCGCGTGGCAGGCGCCGAGCCCCGGCAGGCCGGACGGCCAGGCGAACTCGTACAGGTAGCTGGGCGCCTGTCGGCGGGCCCCGGCCAGGCGCCGCAGCGGATCGCGCAGCAGCTGGTCGGTGAGCAGCCGGCCCACCAGGTCGGCCGGACTCACCCCGGGCAGGTTCTCCCGCAGCTCCCGCACCGCGAGCCGGTCCTTGCCGCTGCGGTGCCGGGCCAGCGCCACCGCCAGCGGACCCAGCTGGTCGAAGAGCCGCATCGCCCCGCTGGGGGCCAGCCACAGCCGGTGCTCCTGCGCGGTCCAGCCCACCAGCAGGGGTATCTCCCGCGCGGCCGCGCCGTCCGCGACGGCGTCGAGCGGGTCCTCGGGCAGCGACCCCGGGTCGGTGACCAGGGCGAAGGCGGGCCCGCCCAGCAGCGGCCCGGAGCGGCGCAGCACCGCGGCCTGGGCGGCGAGCAGGGCGTCCGGCTCCACCGCGGTGAAGGCCGCGGCGGTGGCGGGCACCTTGAGCAGGGAGGCCATCCGGCGCACCATCGGGCGGACCCGGTCGCGGGGGTAGACCTCGGGGGCGCCGCTCTGCAGCACCGCCCGGGCGAAGAGCCCCTCGGCGCGGGGCGCGGCGAGCAGGGCCCCGACGCTGATCGCCCCCGCCGACTCGCCGAAGACGGTCACCCGGTCCGGGTCCCCGCCGAAGGCCCCGATGTTGTCCCGCACCCATTCCAGGGCGGCGATCTGGTCCAGCAGCCCGCGGTTGGCGGGGGCGTCGGGGAAGAGCCCGTAGCCGAGGACGCCGAGCCGGTAGTTGGCCGAGACCAGGACCACGCCGTCGCGGGCGAAGGCGGAGCCGTCGTAGACCGGCACGGCGGTGGAACCGCGGGTCAGGGCGCCGCCGTGGAACCACACCATGACGGGCAGCCGGTCGCCGGGCCCCGCCCCGGGCGTCCAGACGTTGAGGTTCAGGCAGTCGTCGCCGGGGACGTCGGGATCCGGGAGCAGCGCGGCGAACCGCTGCGGGTAGGGGACCTTGGGCGCGGTCGGTCCGTGGGCACCCGCGTCGCGCACGCCGTCCCACGCGTCCGGGGGCGCGGGCGCGGCGAACCGCAGGGCGCCGACGGGCGCGGCCGCGTAGGGGATGCCCTTGAAGGCGAAGACGCGGCCCCGCGCCCGTCCTTCGACCACTCCGTGCCTGGTCGTGGCCCTGGGGCGGGCTCCTGCTGCGCTCATCTCGTCCTCCTGTGTCCGCTCCTGGGCGCACCGTCGCACAGCCACCTACGGGTGACAAGGCGTGACCCGGGCGGGGTCCGGGCGGGTTGGACCCCGTGCGGTGCAGCCGCACCGGCCCGTTTCCAGACGTTCCCCGAGGGGCGAGACCTCCATGCGCATCCACCACACCATCCGGGCGGCCATCGGGCCAGTGCTGCTGCTGGCCGCGGCCGCGGGAGCCGCGGGCACGGCGCAGGCCGCCGGCTCGGACTTCCAGTACATCGGTCAGGACGACAAGCCCCATGCGGTCCCGGCGCGCGCGGGGTGCCACGCGGCGGAGGGCGGCAGTTCGCGGGGCGTGGTCAACCAGACCGGGATGAAGGCCGCGCTGTACCGGGACGAGGGCTGCAAGGGACAGCCCGTGGCCTACGTCCTGCCCCGGACGAGCGCGCCCGTGACCGCCTACTTCGCGTCCGTACGGCTGTCCGGGTAGTTCCGACCCCACCAGGTGGGCGCACGGGCCGTGACTCCGGGGCGGTCGCTGCGTTGTACGCCATGTCAAACGCCGCAGATTCTGCGGCACCCCATTTCTCAGTAGGAGATCTTGATGTCGCGTATCGCGAAGGCACTCGTCGTCACCGCTGCGGCCGGTAGCGCCCTGGCCGCCGGTGCCGGTCTGGCCGCGGCCGATGCCGGAGCGCACGGTGCGGCGGTCGGCTCCCCCGGTGTCCTCTCGGGCAACCTGCTCCAGGTCCCGGTCCACGTTCCGGTCAACGTCTGCGGCAACACCGTCAACGTGATCGCCCTGCTGAACCCGGCGTTCGGCTCCACCTGCGTCAACGCGTCGGGCGGCGGCCACCACACCGAGGGCGGCTACGGCGGCTGATCACCGGCCACCGCATGACGGCACTGCCGTGAGGAGGGCCCCCGCCGAGGCGGGGGCCCTCCTTCGTGTCGGGACGCGCGGCGGTGGGTCAGACCTCGTAGCGGTAGAGGCCGACGTGGTCCAACATCTCGCGCGGCGGGATCCCCCACGGCGGCATCGGCTCGTCCAGGGCGATCACCCGGCCGTGCTGGAGGTCGTACTCCGGCGGCGGGGTCGCGGGCAGGTAGCCGGAGCCGGGGTGGCGCTGCTGCCAGCGGTCCCAGACCAGGTCGACGAAGGCGTGGTGCAGCCAGAACACCGGGTCGTTGGGGGCCGTGCCGCCGGTCATGTGCCCGCCGACCCACTGGTGGACCTTGTTGTGGTTGCGCCAGCGCTCGCTCTTGGGCGCGGCCCAGCCCTCCAGCTTGTTGCGGAAACCGCCCGCCCGCGCCGTGGAGTCCCAGGGGTCCGTGTCGTAGACCGGGTCGTCGAGCGCCGTCTTCAGTTCGGCGGCGGTGGGCAGCGTGATGGGGTTCTGCGGTCGGCCGAGGTTGCGGGTGAGGAAGCGGGACTCGGTGACGCCGACGGTGACCGTCCAGTTGCCGCCCGCGTGGGCGAAGGGGCCGGTCATCACCTGGTGGTCGCCGTCCCGGCCGGTGCCGCCGAGGAAGTCCTCGGCCCAGAGCGAGGAGACGGGGCTGGTGTCGGTGGTCCAGTCCCAGTAGGGGATGGAGACCCCGGAGTCCACCTCCCGCAGCTGCTTCTCGAACTCCAGCAGGTAGCGCCGGTGCCACGGGAAGAAGGACGGCGACATGTGGCCGACCCGCAGTTTGCGCTCCCGGTCCGGCACGAAGTACTTGTCGTGGGTGCGCACGAAGGCGTCGTAGGTTCCGTTGCGCTTGAGCTCCAGCACGGCGGCCGTGAACCGCTTCTTCTGCGCGCTGGTGAGGTTCTTCTGGTTCTGCCGGGTGTACACGCCGGTGTCCTCCCCTTTCCCGTGGTCCCGTCGGGTACGGCCGTCCGGTCCGGCCGTGCCGGGTCTCAGCCGTGGTGCGGGGCGCCGGCCGCGAGCGCCAGCCGGGCGGTGCCCAGCTCGTCGACGGCCGCCCGGGCCAACTCGATGGGCGTCGCGAAGGACTCGAAGTGGTTGACCCCGCTGAGGTAGCTGCCGTCCGCGCGCCGCATGACGTGCAGGGGGCGGCCGTCGATCCGGATCCCGGTCCGGCCGATCGCGATGTGCCGGCCCCGGTACGTCTCCTCCGCGAGCGGGGCGGGGGTGACCGTCTGCACCGGGCGCCGCGCGCGCAGTACGGGCGCCAGCGCGGCCGCGGTGGCGGCGACCACCGCGGCCGTGAAGACCGTGCGCAGGGCCGCGCGCCGCGTCGGCGCAGGGGTGGGGCCGGTGGCCTCGTGCATGCGTTCTCCCTCGATCGGTGGCTGCGTCACGGGGTCTAACGCCGCGTGGCGGGCGAGGTCACCGCCGCGGGGAGCGGCCGACCGCATCGGCCGACCGCATCGGCCGCCCGGATCAGCCGCCGACGCGCTGGAGGCGGGGCAGGTGCAGGTCGCCGAAGACCGCCGCCATCCGGAGCGCGAAGACCAGGCCCGCCGAGACCACGATCGCCACGGTGGCCGAGGCTCCGGTCCAGTGCAGGAGCAGGTAGCAGCCGGCTCCGGCGAGCGCCGCCGTCGCGTAGACCTCCTCGCGCAGCAGCAGCGGCGGGAACTCCCCGCACAGCACGTCGCGGACGACCTCGCCGGTGACCCCGGTCAGGACGGCGAGGATCAGCACGGCGACGGGGGTGACGTGGGCGTCGATGGCGGCGCGCGCCCCGATGACGGTGACCACGGCGAGGCCGACGGCGTCGACCACCATCAGCGTCCGCTGGGGCAGTTCCCATCGGCGCAGGTAGAGCATGGTGGCCGCGGCGACCGACGCGATCAGTACGAGGAGCACCCAGTCGTGGGTCCAGTAGAGGGGGTGCCGGTCGAGGATCAGGTCGCGTAGGGTGCCGCCCGAGATGCTGGCGGCGAAGGCGAGCACGAAGCCGCCGAAGGGGTCCATGTTGGCGCGGTGCGCGGCCAGCACGCCGGAGGCCGCGAAGGCGGATATGCCGAGCAGGTAGAGGGCGTGCAGCACGGCGCCTCCTTCACGGGGCGGGGGCGGGACGGGGTGATCCGTCGAGGATGCCGGAGCGCCGAGTGCCCGCGCATCGGCCGTTCGGCCAGGTCACGGCCACTGCCGCGCGATGACCGCCCGGACCTCTCGACAGATAGTCTGCGCGCAGATAGTCTGTGCACAGATAAAAACGCGGCACGACGACGTCCGAGGAGACACCCATGTGGGACTACGAGCACAGCCTGGACACCGACGCCCCCGCCGAAGCGATCTGGGCGCTCTGGGCCGACGTACCGAACTGGGGGACCTGGAACGGCGGGATAGAGCGGATCGACTTCGCGGGCCCGTTCGCGGTCGGGGCCGGGATCACCATGACCCCGCCCGGGGACTGTCCCGTGGAGCTGCGGGTCACCGACCTGGTCGCCGGCGAGTCCTTCACCGACGAGGCCCGCGTGGGCGGGCTCGTCCTGCGCACGGCCCACACCCTCGCTCCGCTCCCCGAGGGGCGGACCCGTATCGTCTACCGGATGGAGATCACCGGTACGGGCGCCGACGAGGTCGGCCCGCAGATCGGCCCCGGCATCACCGCCGACTGGCCCGAGACGATGGCCGCGCTCACCGCGCTGGCCGCCCGGGGCTGAGGCCGGTGCAGCCCGGCGAGAGTCCCGGCTTCCTGCTGTGGCACGCCACGCTGCGCTGGCAGCGCGGCATCGCGGCGGCCCTGGCTCCGCTGGGCCTGACGCACGTCCAGTTCGTGCTGCTCGCCTGTACGTGGTGGATGAACGGCCGGGGCGAGCGCCCCAACCAGCAGGCCCTCGCCCGGCAGGCGGGCACCGACGTGAAGATGACCTCGCAGGTGTTGCGGACCCTGGAACAGAAGGACCTGGTCGCCCGCGAGGTCGATCCGGCCGACAGCCGCGCCAAGCGGCTGCACGTGACCGACCTCGGCGCCGAACTGGCGCCGCGCGCGATCGCCGCCGTCGAGGAGGTGGACGCGGGCTTCTTCGGCCCGGTCCCGCTCGACGACGCCCTCACGCTGCTGGGCCGCCTCGCCCACCCGGCCGAGACGGCCTAGTGCCGTGGCCCGGCCGGGAGCGGCCGGCCGGGCGCGGGTCGCTCAGATGCGGTCGGCGGCGATCAGGACGTACTGGAAGGAACCGTCCCGGTAGGAGTTGATGAAGGCCTCCTCGATGCCGGTGACCAGCGAAGAGGTGGCCCGCAGCTCCCAGTACGGGAGGGTCTCGGGCGTCAGGTCGATCACGGCCTGCGGGACGAGGCGGTTGTCGGCCATCGCCTTGAGGTACTCCCGGCGCGAGTGGATGTTGCACTCGAAGTGGGCGTTGATCTGGGAGACCCACTTCGAGGGCTGGCCGTAGCGCGGGTTCCAGCAGCCGGTGATCGTCACGTACCGACCGCCGACCCGGAGCACGCGGGAGTGCTCGGCGAAGAGGTCGTCCAGGTCGACGTACATGCTCGACTCGTTGTTCCACGAGGCCGCGGCGCTGCCGGTCTCGAAGGGGGTGCGGAGCATGTTGCACACCCGGGCGCGGACGTGGTCCTGGATGCCGAGTTCGGCGGCGCGCTGGTTGCCGAACTCGGCCTGCTTCGCCGACAGGGTGACGCCCTCGACCTTGCAGCCGAAACGTTGGTGCGCCATGACCATCGAGCCGCCGCGGCCGCAGCCGGCGTCCACGAGGGTGTCCTCGGAACCGATGGCGCCGAGGTTGTCCAGCAGGACCTCGGCCTGCGCCGACTCCAGCCGGTGCAGCTCGGCGATCAGCCGCTTCTCGTACGCGCTGTCGCTCGTGTCCCCGAGGGCGGCGTGGTCGACGTCGCCGATGCCGTAGTGGTGGTGGTACAGGCCGTCGACGTCACCGAGGCGCAGGTTCACGGGCCTGGCCTCGTGGTCCCAGTAACGGGCGATGTCCCCCTGGTAGGCGGTCGCCGGAGACGGGATGAACACGGAGCCGCTGACGGAGGTCGCGGTCGTGGCGGTGGTGAAATCGGTACCGGTCATGAAGAGTTCCGTCCTTACCAGAAATCGGGCAGGCTGTAGCGGTAGGTGTTGGTCTGGTGCCAGTAGTGGTTGCCGTCGACCCACGCGGCCACGCCGCGCAGGAAGCGCAGCACGCTCGGCGCGGGGCATCCCGCGGCCAGGGCGGCGGCTTCGGACTCGAAGTCGCGCATGAGGTCGTTGTGCACCTCGACCGCCTTGAGGTACGCCTCGCGCTCGGAGGTGCCCTCGCGGTCGGCGATCACCACGGGCAGGTTCAAGTGCCGCCCGGGACTGGCGAGTTCCTTGGTGTACGAGTACAGGTCGTTGACGATGGTGGTGGCGTTCCCGGCGAGTGCGATGACCCGCTGCATGGCGGTCTGCGCATGGAGGTCCGCGGGCAGTTCGTAGCCGCCGACGGTGTCCGTGATGGTCGGACAGGGGCGGAAGTTGTTGAACTGCCGCATCGCCAGGTACTCCCACACCTCCGGCACGTGCTCCGTCTGGGCCCAGGCCGCCTCGGCGAGGTAGCCCATGTGCAGCCGGGCCATGTCGTGCCGGAACCGGTCGGCCTGGGACGGCGTGCACTGCGCCAGGAGGTACTGCATGGCGGAGCGGTAGGCGCGCCGCGGCGCGTCCGCCGAGAGGGAGTCCGCCCACTGCGGCTGGTACTCCTTCGTCGTGTGGAGGGGATCGAGTGCGGTGTGGGCCAGCAGGAGCCGGCCGCCGAGGCCGATGGGCGAGCCGCCGTGGTCCTCGCAGTAGACGTCGTCGACCGCGTTCTCCGCGACCATCAGCCGCGTGGCGACCATCAGGTGCTCGATCGTGGGGGCGTCCGGGTGGCAGGCGACCATGTAGCGCCCGACGGAGAAGCCGTCGAACTGGTCCTCCCACTCGTCCGGGTAGAGGTCGACCTCGTCCAGCGCCCACACCTTGATCCGGCGGCTGACCTCCGCCACGCGTGCCGGATCGGGCTCGGGCACGGGGTGGTGGTAGAGGCCGGGGATCGCGATGCCGGCGACCGGCTCCGGGTGCGCGGGGGCGTCCGGCGCCGACGCCGGGTACAGGCCCGCCGTGCCCAGACCGCTCGGACCGCGCAGGAGCCGCTCCAGGGCGGCCGCTGGTCCGGCCACGGGGAGCTCCGGGGTCGGGTCCGCAAGCACGTCCGGGACCGGGGTCACGTCCACCGGGGCGGACACCGCCGCGGGCGCCGGCGCCGGTACGTCCACCGGCGGGGGCCCCGCGAACAGCCCGGGGACGGACGGCGGGCCCGGGAGGGAGGGCTGCGCGGGGGTCGGCACGGCGGGCGCGTCGACCGCCGCGTCGACCGCGTCGGCAGGGGGGTCCTGCGCGGACGCCAGGGCGGTTGCCAGGACGTGGGCGCCGAAGCGCGCCGCCGCTGCGGGCAGGCTCGACTGCAGGGGGGAGAGCCCGGGCTCGGGCATCCGTAACTCCTTGGGTGACGTGGAGGGGCCGCCCGGGATCCGGGCATGCCGGTCCGGCCCGCGAGGGTCCGGGGCGGCCCGGGGATCCCGGGCGGCCGCGACCCTCGGGGGACGTCGGACGGGTGCTTCCGTCGTACTGGTCGGCCGGCGCGGCTAGCGCCTGCGCGCGATCTGCACGTTCTCCAGGACGCCGAGGGCGTCGGGGACCAGGATGGCGGCGGAGAAGTAGGTGGTGACCAGGTAGGAGATGATCGACCGCTCGTCGATGCCCATGAAGCGCACCGACAGGCCCGGCTCGTACTCCTCCGGCAGGCCCGTCTGGTGCAGGCCGATGACGCCCTGGTTGTCCTCGCCGGTGCGCATGCAGAGGATCGAGCTGGTGTTCTCCTTGGTGATCGGGATCTTGCCGCAGGGCAGGATCGGCACCCCGCGCCAGGCCGGGACCTGCTGACCGCCGAGGTCCACGTGGTCCGGGTAGAGCCCGCGCGCGTTCCACTCCCGCCCGATGGCGGCGATCGTGCGCGGGTGGGCGAGGAAGAACTTGGAGCCGCGGCGGCGGCAGAGCAGGTCGTCGAGGTCGTCCGGGGTGGG
The DNA here is from genome assembly GCF_042730635.1 of Streptomyces sp. NPDC059917. Taxonomy (NCBI): domain Bacteria; kingdom Bacillati; phylum Actinomycetota; class Actinomycetes; order Kitasatosporales; family Streptomycetaceae; genus Streptomyces; species Streptomyces sp. NPDC059917. Next base: position 7,051 of record NZ_JBHWLC010000038.1, on the reverse strand, counting down.
CGGACCCGAGTGGGTCTGGATCCGCTGCTTGAAGGCCGCGTTGTGGAGCAGGCCGAACTCCCGGTTGTTGAGCAGCTCGTGCTCCTGGCGCTCCCGCAACGCCTCGATGGTGAGCCGGAGTTGCTCCTTGGTCTGGTTCATCGGCTCGTTGTACAGGTCGGCGACCCTGCTGTGGACCCGCAGCACGGTCTGCGCGAGGGAGAGTTCGTACTCGCGCGGATGGGGTTCGTAGTCCACGTAGGTGCCGGGCAGTTCGGCCTCGCCGGTGTGGCCGGCCGACATGGCGATCTCGGCCTCGCCGTGCTTGTTCTGCCGTTGCAGGGGGAGCGTGCTGAAGTGCCGTACGTGCGCCTGCAGGGCCGGCGCCACGGAGAGCACGGCGGCGAAGTCGGCGCGGGAGAGGGTGAGCAGGGTGCCCGCCGTCTCGGCGGTGGCGGTGGAGTCCCACACGGCGTCCGCGTCGAGCAGGGCGGCCTCGCCGAACTGCTCGCCGTCGGCCAGTACCGCGACGGCCACCTCGTCCCCGTACTGGCCCACGGAGGTCTGACCGACCCGGCCGTGGGCGATCAGGTGGACCTGTTCCGCGGGGGCGCCGCGCTCGGCCAGCACCTCGCCCGCGCGGAAGTCGCGCTGCACGCACCGGTCGGCGATCGCGGTCAGCACGTCCACGTCGTCGAAGCCCCGCAGCAGGGCGAGTTCGCCCAGCTCGCGGGGGATGACCCGGACGTTGCCGCCGTCCTGGACGAACTCGATGCGCCCGTCGCCGACGGTGTAGCTCAGCCGCCGGTTCACCCGGTACGTGCCGCCCTTGGTCTCCACCCAGGGGAGCATCCGCAGCAGCCAGCGGGAGGTGATCTCCTGCATCTGCGGGGCGGACTTGGTGGTCGTGGCGAGGTTGCGGGCAGCCGCCGTGCCCAGGCTGGACTGCCGGGGCGGCTCCACCTGGGCTTCGGGGCCGGTGTCAACGGTCATCAGCGAGGCTTCCTTAGCGATGTAAAGGAATGAATATCCGGCAATGGGTCCAGAACCGTTCAGAACCGTAACGGCCTGCCGCCGTCCGCTTCGGCGGAGCCGGTGGGATTTACCTCGATGCAGTGATCTTGCCCAGGAGGGGGTTTGCGCGCGCCGTTGACGGTATCTGGACACCGACCAGATGGATCCGGCCGAGCACGGGGGCGGCGGAGCCCGTCAGTACGCCATATTCATGGCTTTTCGGACCTCGTCGAGGGTGGCGTCGGCCTGCGCGCGGGCCCGTTCGTTGCCCTCGCGGAGCACGGCCCGCACGTGTGCGCGATCGTGGGACAGTTCGATGCGACGGGCCCGCATGGGTGCGAGGTGGTCGTTCACGGCCTCGGTGACGGTCCGCTTCAACGCCGCCGATCCGCCGGCGCCGATCTCCTGCGCGACCTGCTCCGGGGCGCGGTCCTGGCACAGGGCGGCGAGGAGCAGGAGGCTGGAAACCTCCGGCCGGGCGTCGGGGTCGTAGGTGATGTGGCGTTCCGCGTCCGTCTTGGCGCCCTTGATCAGCCGGGCGGTCTCGTCCGCCGTGGCGGACAGGGCGATGGCGTTGCCGCGGGACTTGCTCATCTTGGTGCCGTCGGTTCCCAGCAGGACCGGCGCGGCCGACAGCAGCGCCGCCGGTTCGGGGAAGACGGTGGCGTAGCGGTCGTTGAAGCGGCGGGCGACGGTCCGGGTCAGCTCCAGGTGCGGGAGCTGGTCGCGGCCGACCGGTACCAGGTTGGCCTTGCAGAAGAGGATGTCGGCGGCCTGGTGCACGGGGTAGGTGAACATCAACCCGCTGACCGCGGCCTGCCTCGAATGCGCGATCTCGTCCTTCACCGTGGGGTTGCGGCCCAGTTCGGCGACGGAGACCAGCGAGAGGAAGGGCAGCAGCAGCTGGTTGAGGGCCGGGACCGCGCTGTGGGCGAAGATCGTGGAGCGCCGTGGGTCGATCCCCGCCGCGAGGTAGTCCAGGACCAGGTCCTCCACGTGCTCCTGGAGCCGCTCGGCGACGTCCCGGTCGGTGAGGACCTGGTAGTCGGCGACGATCACGTAGGTCTCCACCCCGAGGTCCTGGAGCTCCACCCGGCCGCGGAGCGTCCCGAAGTAGTGCCCCAGGTGCAGGCGGCCCGTCGGCCGGTCGCCCGTCAACACCCGGTACGCGCCGGGGTCGCGGCGGATCTCGTGGATCTCCTCGTGAAGGTCCGGCCGCGTCGTCGTTTCTGCCATGGTCTGCTCCTGCCGCTCGGTTTCGGGCGCTCCCCAGGGACCCGGCCGGCTCCGCACGCCACGTACCGCGCATGCGAAAAGGGCCGTCCCATGGACGGCCCTTGGATGTGTCCAGTCTGTGGCCGTCCCTAGAAGGAACGCCACCAGCACAGACGGGACAACGTAGACATGCCCCCAACATAGCCCGGATCACCCCGATGCTCCAGGGCCACACGTCCCGCGGGAGGGGACTTGTGTCACCTGCCGTTCGGGTCTCCGTTCTCGCGACGACTGCGGTTGCGTCGGCTGAGGCTCCCCACCAGGGCGATCAAGCCGCCGGTGAGCGCGCCGGACACGAGGATGCGCAGCAGGTCTTCCATCGAGTACTCCCCTTCGGAACCGGTTCAGGTGGCCCTCGGTCCCCTCCGGCGACGGCCGGCAGGGGATCCCGGGCGCCCGCGGGGGGCGCCCGTCGGCCACACAGGGGACGCTACTGAGCCACGGGGGGCCTGGCTTGGACGAATCCGACCTGGGCCGCCCGCGCGGATCGCGCCCCTTCAGAGCGCGACGGCGCCCTCGGTCACCCGGGCGGCGGCCAGCTGCCCGGGGGTGGTCCCGCCCAGGACGCGGAACTCGCGGTTGAGGTGGGCCTGGTCGTAGAAGCCGCAGGCGGCGCTGACTTCGGCGGGATGGGCGCGTTCGTGGGTGAGCAGTCGCACGGCGCGGTGGAAGCGCAGCACCCGGCCGGAGGTCTTGGGCGTCAGCCCCACCTGCTCGGTGAACCGGCGGGTGAGGTAGCCCTGGCTCCAGCCCACTTCGGCCGCGATCCGCGCCACCGGGATCGCGCCGCCCGCGCGGGACAGCAGGTGCCAGGCGTGGCTCACCTCGGGTGCGGGCAGCGGGCCGCGCGCCAGCCGGGCCGTCAGTGCCCGGTCCAGCAGGTCGAACCGGGTCGCCCAGTCGCCGGTGGCCGCCAGCCGCTCCACCAGCACCGCGGCCTCGGGCCCCAGGACGTCGCCCAGCTCGACCACCCGGTCGGTCAGCTCGCTCATCGGCAGGGCGAACAGCCGGTACGCGCCCAGGGGGGTCAGCTCCAACCGGATGGCCTCCTGGCCGCCGGGGTGGTCGCACAGCCGGGGGCCGTTCTCCAGGCCCGCGACCAGCGAGCCGGTCACCTGGTGGTAGGGGCTCGCGTGCGCCTGTCGGCCGATCTGGGCGAAGGGCTCCCCCAGGCTGATCACGACGACGGCCCGGCCCGTGGGAACCAGCCTGACCCGGAAGGGCGAGACCGACCCCTCCCAGTAGCCCGCGTAGCTGTGCACGATCGGGCGCAGGTGGGCGGGCCAGGGCCGGGTCACCCGCCACCGGCCGGCCACGCCGACCCGGGTCACCTCGATTCCCCGACCTGCCGGGCGAAGGCCCGGGCCCGGGCCCGCGCTCGTGAGCACCGTCATGTCCCTCTCCCTCCCCCGCCCGCTCGCGCGCTCCAGCGCGTCCGGAGCGGGCATCAGCATCCCAGACCAGGTCGGGCGGGGTGCCGGGCAGTTGGCTTGAACCCGTGGGCCGCGGCCGTGCGCGCGGCGCGGCGCTCTGGCCGGAACCGGCCGTCCCCGGACCCGGGAGGAGGAGGGTTCCGGGAATCGGCAGCGGGGCGGGGGTCCGGTCGTCAGGATGGGGGGCATGGAGCATGGGGATGCGGGACGGGGCGGGGCGCGGCCGATCGTGGTGCGGGTTCCCGTGGAGCCGGTGGAGGCCGCGGTGGAGGCCGATGCGGTCGACGCCGCGGCCCGGGCCGGCGAGGTCGTCGTGCGCGGTCCCCTGTTCGGGGTCGCGGCGCAGGGTCCCGAGGACGGGCCGCGGTGGCGGGTGGTCGTCGCGGTCATCAACCCCTGTCCCCAGTTGGCGCGCGACAGCCTGAACTCGAAGCTCTGGTTCCGCGCGAAGGACGAGGCGAAGGACCGGGCCGAGCGGCGCGAACTGCTGGCCGCGGTGGCCCGGTTGGAACGCGAGCGGGTCGACGACCTGGAGGCGGGCGGGACCCGGTACCGGGTCGTGCGCGCCGAGGAGTACGCGGGCTCGGGGCCGGACGGGATCGAGCTGCCGCGCCCGACCGATCCGGAGCCCCTGGTGCCCGACTGGACCCGGGGCGCCCGGGGGCCGGACATCGACGACGCCCTGCTGCTGGACCCGGACGAGCCCGTCCCCCCGACCCGGGCGCTCGAACAGGTGGCCCTGCGCGGCCTGCGCTACAGCGGGGCGCGCTACCCCGAGGACGTGCTCGCCGACTCGCGGCGGGCCCTGGACAGCCACCCGGACGTGCTGGTGCTGCCGCCGACCTTCACCGTCGTGGAACAGACGGGCCCCCGTAACTGGGAGCCGGTCAGCGGCCCGCACGTCAGCGCGCACGAAGCCCGCAAGTCGATGGACTTCACCCTGACCTGGGCGTGGCCCCGGATGCGGGGGCTCATCCCCGTCGACGCCGACGTGGGCGCGGACGCGCGGACCCGGGTCGCCGACGCCGTCGCCGCCGGTGCGCCGGAGCCGGAGCTGGCCGCGTACGCGCAGGCCGCCGACGCCCTGCGGGGCGGGCGCGTGAACCGGTTGGAGTTCCAGGGCACCGCCTACCAGATCGCCCGGACCCGGCGCCTGCTGCGGTGGGGGCCCGACGGGCCGGAGGGGCCGCGGCCCTCCGACTCCAACAGCCAGGAGCCCACCCGCATCCACCTCACGCTGGACGAGGACGGGCGCGTCGTCCCCGAGGAGCACCCCGAGGACCTTCCTGGGGGCCTTCCCGAGGACTGACGGGCCCGGGTCAGCGCGGTCGGGGCGCCGCGAGCAGGCGGTCGACGAGGGTGTCGACGTACTGCGGCGTGAGGGGGCCGACGCCGAAGAGCATGCGCAGGTAGATCGGGGCGAGGACGACGTCGAGCACGTCCAGGACCTCGGGCGGGTCCTCGCCGCGGGCGCGGGCCCGGTCGAGCATGGCCTGGAGCTGTTCGGCGCGGGCGCCGAGGAACCGGTCGCGGGCGGCCTCGCCGGACGGGCCGGTGGCCAGCACCGTGACCACGGTCCGCAGGAGTGCCAGGCCGTCCGGCCCCGAGACGTCCTCGGCGGCCTTGGCCGCGAAGGCGCGCAGGTCGTCGGCGAGGCTGTCGGTGCGGGGCACCGGCGAGTGCTCGGTCAGGCGGCTGACGACCACGTCCATCAGCAGGGCTTCGAGGGTTCCCCAGCGGCGGTAGACGCTGCTGTCGGCCACCCCTGCCCGGGCGGCGACCTCGGCCACCGCGAAGGTGCCGTATCCGCGCTCGGCGATGAGGTCGGTGACGGCCTGGTGGACGGCGGCGCGGACCCGGGCGCTGCGCCCGCCGGGGCGGCGTGCGGCGGGGCGGTCCGGGGACGCCGGCTCGGGGGCGCGGTCGGTCGGCGCGTCGATCTCGTTCACGTCGGCCATCCTAACGCTTAACGCAGTCAGCGGTTGCGTTTGGGGGACGGATGGGCCTACCGTTCTCTAAAAGCAGTCATTCACTGCGTTAGGAGTCCCCGTGAAGCCGCTCTTCTTCCCCGAGCACCCGACGTTCTGGTTCGAAACCCTGCGGATGTTCGGGCACATCGCCTACGGCGGAGCCGACTTCGGCGAGGTCGCCGGGACCGCCGGGCGCATCACCGCCGGCGACTACGACAGCTGGCACGACCACTGGCTGGCCACCGCCGAACGCGTCGACGGCGAAGCCCGCGCCTCTCTCGAAGGCGGTCACGCGGTCAGCGCGCGCGACGCGTTCCTGCGCGCCTCGAACTACTACCGCAGCGCGGAGTTCTTCCTGCACGGCAACGGCGACGACCCGCGCATCCGCCACGCCTACGACGCCTCCGTCCGGTGCTTCCACCGGGCCGCCGAGCTGTTCACCGCGTCCGTCGAGCCGATCGAGATCCCGTACGAGGGCACGACCCTGCCGGGGTACCTCTACCGACCCGCGGGCACCGACGGATCGGGCGGCGCGCTGCCCACCCTCGTCATGTTCAACGGCTTCGACGGCACCGCCGAGGAGATGCACTTCTACGGCGCGGCCGCCGCCGTGGAGCGCGGCTACGCCGTCGTCGTCTTCGACGGCCCCGGGCAGCCCGGCACCCGACACCGCCAGGGGCTCACCTTCAGGCCCGACTGGGAGAACGTCGTCACGCCGGTGCTCGACCACGTCCTGACGCTGCCCGGGCTGGACCCGCGGCGCATCGCGGTGCTCGGCGTCAGCATGGGCGGCTACCTCGCGCCCCGCGCCGCCGCCTTCGACCACCGGATCGCGGCCGTCGTCGCGCTCGACGGCGTCTACGACCTCGGCGACATCAGCACCGCCTCCCTCCCGCTGCCCCGCAAGGAGGCCGAGGAGCGCCTGCGGGCCCCGTACGCGCCCGAGATCGACGCGGCGCTGGAGGCCGCCATGGCCGCCTCCCCCCTCGTCAAGTGGGGTGTGGAACAAGGCATGTACACGCTGGGCGCGGCCACCCCGCGCGCGTTCTGCGCCGCCTACCTCGACTACCACCTGCGCGACGGCATCGCGGAGCGGATCACCTGCCCGGTACTGGTGTGCAGCGCCGAGGACGACGGCTTCTTCAAGGGGCAGCCGGAGGACCTGTACTCCCACCTGACCTGCGAGAAGACCCTCCTGACCTTCACCGCGGAAGAGGGCGCCGACGCACACTGCCAGGCGGGCGCGCAGCGGCTGGCCTTCGCCCGGATCTACGACTGGCTGGACCGCACCCTGGCCGGGCGGGCCGCCGACTGAGCGGGGCGGCGACCGGCGTCGGGGGGCGCCGCCGCGGGGGCCGGGCCGACCCCGCCCGGCCCCAA
>NZ_JBHWLC010000037.1:0-83528 GCF_042730635.1 Streptomyces sp. NPDC059917 | reverse complement strand
GGTGCCCCGGAGGTCCGCCGACCTCCGGGGCACCGTCACGTGCGGCGGCCGCGCCTACCAGGCGACGGGGAGCCGCTCCGGGAGCCGCTTGATGAAGCCCGTGCGCCACACCAGGTTCTCGGCCGGTACCGCGAGCCGCAGCCGCGGCAGCCGGTCGACCAGCACCGACAGCGCGATCTCGGCGTGGGCGCGGCCCAGCGCCGACGCCGGGCAGAAGTGCCGCCCCGCGCCGAAGGCCAGGTTCGCGTTCGGCGCGTCGCGCTCCAGGTCCAGCTCGTCCGGTCGCTCGAAGGCCTCCGGGTCGAAGTTCGCGCCTTCGAGGAGGACGAGGACCAGCTCGCCCTCCTTGATCAGCACGTCCCCGACCCGGACGTCCGCCAGGGCGATGCGCGGCAGCCCGTCACCGACGGACAGGTTCCAGCGCAGCAGTTCGTCCACGGCCCGGCCCATGCGCTCCGGGTGGGCGCGCAGGTAGTCGATCAACTCGGGCCGCTGGAGCAGCGCGAGGACCGCGAGCACCAGGAAGGCCGAGGTGGAGACCGCGCCCGCGCCGAAGAGCGAGACGGCCACCGTCGCGAACATGTCGTCGCTCAGGTGCGCCGACTCGGGGTCGGCCTCCCTCAGCTCCGCGAACTTTCCGAGGAGCCCCGTTCGCTCCTCGGCCGGCAGCGCCAGCTGCGCCCGCAGCGCGTCGGAGAAGTACCCGACGTCCTTGTACCAGTTGAGGGCCGAGTCGGCGAAGGGCTCGCGCGCGGTCATGAAGGCGACGTCCAGCCCGGACATCAGCCGCCGCCAGTCCTCGAAGGGCACGCCCAGCACCTGGCAGTGCAGCGCCGCGGAGAAGGGGTCGGCGAAGCCGGCCCGCAGGTCCGCGGGTCCCCCCTCGGCGACGATCTGGTCGATCAGCTCCCCGGCCTTGGCGGCAAGCCACTCCTGGAGCCCCTTCTGGCGGGGGTTGAGCGCCTTCATGACGGCGTTGCGCAGCCCGGCGCTGTTGATGTTGCCCATGTTGTTGACGACCTCGGGGGGGATCGTCAACGCGTACTGGCGGGGCACCCCGGCGTTCGCGGTGTCCTTGAGGCTGAAGCGCTCGTCCTCCAGCACCTGCTTGGCCAGCGCGTAGCTGCTCACCAGCCAGGCCGGGTCGCCCGTGAGGGTGCGGACCTTGGCGACCGGGGCCTTCTCGCGCAGCCACGCGCACTCCTCGGGCAGCACGTCGCCGCGCCGGGAGAGGGGGAAGTCGAGGACCGCCGCGTCCTCCGTGCCCTCAAGCTGCTCGACGCTCATCGACGGTCCCTTCGGTTGGTGCGGTGTGTGCGCTGTGCGTGGTGCTCGCGAGGACCTCGGGCCGTACGACGGCGGAGGCCTGGTTGCGGGTGGCGCGGAGGCCGCCGCCGCGTGCGTAGAGGACATCGGTCAGCGGCATCTTGACGTGGTAGGCCGCGACGGAGGAGGGCACTCCGAGAATGCTCGGGGTGTCGAGGAAGAACGGCAGCTCGGCGGCCATGTAGTCGAAACAGACCCGCAACTGCTCGTCGGTGATGGATTCGCCCTCGGGGAGTTTCGAACCCACGAAGTGGAGTGCCATTTCCTCGCACCCCTTGCGGAATTCGTCGTCGGTTTCCAGGAAATGCAGCACGCGTCGGTGCAGAAGTTCGTACACCGGGTTGCCCTGGAATTCGGAGAGTGCCCTCACCCGGATCTCCGCGTCCTGGGGAGCCGATTCCCCGACGCCCTTCAAGATCCGCCGCCGGACCGCCTTGATCTCCTTGGTGGCACGCTTCTCGGCGTGCTCCTGCGTGTAACCGAAGGCGGCGAACATCCGGTCCACGTGGAGGTCTGCGTAGACGAAGTCGACCTGCGCGAAGCGGGTCGTGGCCCACTGGGTGAGGCTGCTGATGCGCTCGGCGGTGAAGTAACTGTTACCAGGACTTACGCCAATCAGCACATGGTCGCCATCTTCCCAGATGTGGCGGCAGGTGCGGGTGAAGGGCAGAACTTCGAATGATGCGTCAACTGTGATCGTCACCTGTGTGATCGCCCTTGTTGCCGCTTGTCCCTGGGAGCCCTGCGCTCCTGGTGTGGCGGCAATGTCGGTACGTTATGCCGTGATCCCGGAGCGTGACAAGTGGGGGTCCGATTTGTTGGCTGGAATTGTTGCTTCCGCCTTACTCCGGGGTAATCGAATTTCTATCGACCGCTCGATCGGGCCCCCCGGCGGGAGACGCCTCCCGGGGCCGCTACCCTGAGCCGGTCAACAAGCACCAAGAAGGGGTGGACCCATGGCGGACATCGAGAGCGCGCGGGCGACGTTCGACCGCTTCGACGCGGACGGCGACGGCTTCGTCTCGGCCGACGAGTACAGCGCGGCCATGAAGGCGATGGGCGACGCGTACGTCACCGGTGCCGTCGCGGACGCGATCGTCGCGAGCAAGGACGCCAACGGCGACGGCCAGATGAGCTTCGACGAGTTCTGGGCCTCCCTGAACAAGTAGTCCCTGCCGGTCAGCACCGCACGCGCCTGCGCCCCCACCTGCCGGGGCAGGGGGTGTCTGGTGGGTCTCCGCGGCGTCGCGACGCCCGGCACGCACTCTCGCCGCACCGGCCGAAAGCCCGAGTACGTCCAGTACGCGGACTTCCGGCCGGCGCACCGAGAGCACGCACCGGACGCCGCTCCTTCCCCACGGAGACCCACCAGGCACCCCCAGGCGCGTCAGCGCCCGCCAAGCTCCTCGCCGGGCTCCTCGGACAGGCGGTCCACCTCGGCCACCGCCTCCTCCAGCCAGCTCAGCCAGAAGGTCTCCAGGGCGAGCCCGCCGTGCAGGACGAGGCGGCGCACCCGGTCCTCGTCGGCGTCCCGGCCCGGCGGGAAGTCCCGTGCGTCGATGGCCTCGTACTCCGCCAACTGGCGCCGGTGCAGCTCCAGGTGGCGCCGCAGCTCCGGCCCCAGCCCCCGCACCCCGACCACCCCGGCCGCCCGCACCCGCAGCAGCAGCGGGTCCCGGATCGGCTTGGGATCCTGGCTCTCCCCGATCCAGCGCGCCAGTTCGGCGCTCCCGGCCGCGAGCACCTCGTACTCCTTGCGCTGGCCGCGCACGGGCTGCTCGCTCGGCAGCGCGCGGATCAGCCCGGCCTCCTCCAGCCGCCCCAGCTCGCGGTAGATCTGCTGGTGCGTGGCCGACCAGAAGTACCCGATCGACTTGTCGAACCGCCGGGTCAGCTCCAGACCGGACGAGGGCTTCTCCAGGAGCGCGGTGAGGATGGCGTGCGGCAGCGACATGCGGTCATCCTAGGTTCGCCCGGACCGGGCACCGCGCCCCGGCGCCGCTCAGCGCCAGGCGGCCAGGGCCTCCGGGGTCCTGGGGCCCGGTGCCTGCGGGGCGAGCAGGCCGTGGGCGCGCAGCACGGCCGTCACCGCGGGGGACCAGGCGGCGCGCAGCCCCGCCGAGGCGAGCAGCTCGGGGTCCGCGAGCAGGGTCTGCGCCGGGCCGAGCCGGATGCCGCCGGGGGTCAGGATCGCGGCGTCGTCGGCCCACCGCACGGCGAGGTCCACGTCGTGCGTCGCCATCACCACGGTCGTCCCGGCCGCGCGCAGCCCCGCCAGGGCCTCCAGCAGCCGCTCCTGGCCGTCCGGGTCGAGCCCGGCCGTCGGCTCGTCCAGGATCAGCACCCGGGGCGCCATCGCCACGGCGCCCGCGATCGCGGCCCGCTTGCGCTGGCCGTAGGACAGCAGGTGCGTGGGCCGGTCCCGCAGCGCGGTGATGTCGAGGGCGGCCAGCGCCGCGTCGACCCGGTCCCGCACCTGCGGGACCGACAGCCCCAGGTTCATCGGACCGAAGGACACGTCCTGTTCCACGGAGGCGGCGAAGAGCTGGTCGTCCGGGTCCTGGACCACCAGCTGCACGGCCTTGCGCAGCCGGGTCAGCCCGGCGCGGCCGTAGGAGACCGCCTCCCCGTCCAGGTACAGCTCGCCCGCGTCGGGGCGCAGCCCCCCGCTGAGCAGGCGCATCAGCGTGGTCTTGCCGCTGCCGTTGCGGCCCAGCAGGGCCAGGGCCCGGCCCGGGGCGATCGGGAAGTCCACGCCCGACAGGACGGCGGGGCCGTCCTCGTAGGCGTAGCCCGCGCCCGCCAGCCGGACGAGCGGTTCGGGTTCCACGGGTGCGTTCACGAGACGAAGTCCTTCGAGGCGAGGGTGACGGCGACCAGCGCGGCGAGCAGGGCGCCCGACGCGGTCAGGAACCGCCAGGACGGGGAGGACTGCGGTACGAGCACCCGCAGCGTGCCGTCGTAACCGCGCCCCGCCAGCCCGCTCTGGAGCCGGGAGGCGCGGTCGAAGGCGCGGACGAAGGCGGTCGCCGCCAGCCCCGCCACGGACCGCCACGCGGCGGCCCTGCCCGCGTGGCCGAGCCGGGCCGCCTGGGCCCGGCGGACCTGGGCGAGGGAGTCCAGCAGCAGGAAGCCGATCCGGTACATCACCAGCGCCACGTCGACGACGGGCGCCGGCACCCCGGCCCGCACCAGCCGGGGCAGCACGTCCGAGACCGGGGTGGTGAAGGCGAACAGGAGCACGCCGAGCGAGGCCGCCGACGTGCGCAGCAGCAGTTCGACGGCGTGCCGCGGGCCGTCCGGGGCCAGGGCGACCAGCCCCGTCGGACCGCCCACCGCGAACAGCAGGGGAGCCGCCCCGGTGAAGCAGAACCCGAGCGGGATCCGGAAGGCCCGCCACAACTGCCGCGGGGGCACCCCCGCCGGGCCGAGCAGCACGGCGAGGGTGGTGGCGGCCACCAGCGGTCCGCCGGGCCAGGGCGGCAGGCAGACCGCGGTGACGGTCAGCCCGAGCCCCAGCAGGGCCTTCTCCAGGGGGTGTCGGCGGCGCCAGCGGCTGCTGTGCGCCGCGGCGTCGATGGGCAGCACCGCCTCACGCGCCCCGGGAGCCCGGGTCGTCCCCGCGGTCCGCGCCGGCCGCGGCGGCGGCCTCGCCCTGACGGCGCCCGCGGCGCACCCCGAAGTAGTAGGCGAGCACGCCCGCGCCGAGCGCCGCCTGGAGGGCGAAGAGCGCCGACTCGACCTCCCCGGAGGGGGGTTCGTACAGCGGTGAGAACCACGGCTCGTAGTCCGGCTTCAGCTCGGTGATCGCCGTCTCCGCCTGCGCGTCCGCGCCCGCGAACGGCTCCTCCTTGCCCTCGCCGAGGCCCAGGGCGATCGGGAGCACCGCCAGCGCCGCCACCAGGAGCAGCAGCAGGGTGTTGATCTTCGCGTTCCTGGTCATCGGACGGCCGTCCCCTGCTCGTGCCGCGCGGTGCCGCGGGCGCCGGTCAGCCCGGCCACGCCGAGCCGGACCAGGTCCGACTTGCTCGACTGCATCAGCAGCCGCATCACGAGCACGGTGAGCAGGCCCTCGCTGACCGCCAGCGGGATCTGGGTGACGGCGAAGATCCCGCCGAACTTCGCGAGCGAGCCCGCGAAGCCGGACGCCGGGTCGGGGAAGGCCAGCGCGAGCTGCACGCTGGTGACGCAGTAGGTGATCAGGTCGGCGAAGAAGGCGCCGAAGAAGACCGAGACCATCAGGGGCGCGTCGAACCGCTTGAGCAGGCGGTAGACGGCGTACCCGGCCCAGGGTCCCGCGATCGCCATCGAGAAGACGTTCGCGCCGAGCGTGGTCAGCCCGCCGTGGGCCAGCAGCAGGGCCTGGAACAACAGGGTGATCGTGCCGAGCACCGCCATGATCGGCGGGCGGAACAGGATCGCGCCGAGCCCCGTCCCGGTGGGGTGCGAGCAACTGCCCGTCACCGAAGGGATCTTCAGGGCGGACAGGACGAAAGTGAACGCACCGGACGCCCCGAGCAGCAGGGTGCTCTCGGGATGCGCCTTGACCTCGCGGGTCAGGGCGCGCACGCCGTGGACGACGAAGGGGGCGGACGCGACGCCCCAGGCGGCCGCGTGCAAGGGGGGTAGGAACCCCTCGGCTATATGCATGTGTAGGGAGACCTCTCCAGCACCTCGTGGATGGAACAACGCACCCCGGTCGGTCTCCTGGCTCACGGGTGCTGATGCCGCGGCGCCGCCTTCCCGGTCCGGTCGGTCTCCCGCCCGGTCCAGTGGCTCCCCGCGGGGATGGCGCCGGACTTCCCGTTCACAGTGGCGAGGGCCGCACCGGTTTCCCACCGGTTTCCCGTACACCAAGGCCCGTTGACCCTACCTGACCAGGGCCAACGGGCCGTCGGCGGCGCAGCCGCGCGGGTGTGCGCGGCACCCGAGGCGTCTCAGCAGACGTTCGGGTGGGCGATGTCGACCACGAAGCGCTCCGGGTTGTGGAGCGTGGAGGTGGTGAACTGCGGTGCGGTGTCGAAGGCGGCGCCGAAGGTGACGTACCCCTCGAAGTCGCCGGTGAAGGCGAGGCCCTTGAGCTTGCTGAGGTAGATCTTCTGGAGCCTGGGGCCGGTGTAGACGGAGTGCCCGGCGTCGTCGTGCGCCTGGGCCGGGTGCAGGCGGATCTCCAGGAAGTACTTCCCGGCGAGCGGGACGGGCTTGCCGGAGCCGTCGTAGACGAGCTCGGACACGGGAGTGACGGTGACCCCGGGGACGTAGCCCTGGAGGTCGACGACGATCCGGTCGTAGGTGCAGTGCCCGCCCCAGCGGGCATTGGTCACGAGCGGGGTCTGGGTGGCGGACGCCGAGGCCGGCGCGGCGAGCCCGAGGCCGGCGGTGAGGAGCAACCCGGCGGTGACGGCCGCCAGCCGCCGCCGGTGGACGGAGCCGGGGCGCGTACCGCGCCGCGACGAGTGGACGGAGTTGCGGACGGAGCGTATGAGGTGGTCCAGCATGACGTCCCCCGATTCTTCGGATGTGGGGACAGTAGTGTCATCGTGGAAGACACGCCATACGGCCTCGCGGTTGCACGCGGCGCACGGCCGGGGCCCGGTCCGCCGATGCGGACCGGGCCCCGGGAGCGGTCGTGCGCCTTACGGGACCGGGTTGAAGACCACGGACTCGTGCGTGTTGGACTGCCCGATGGCGGTGAAGCCGGAGCCGTTCGACTGCGCCGTGTTGTTCTGGTTCGAGGCTCCGGAACCGGTGGCGACCTGCTGCGCGGTGGAGGAGTTGCCGAGGTTGCCGCCGCCCACCCCGCTGCCGAGGATGCTGGCGACGGCCGCGTTCGACGCGTTGGCCGCGCCGGCTCCGTTGTCGGCCTGCGCCACGCCCGTGCACAGGGCGGCGGCGAGGGGGAGCGCTGCGAGCGCCGCCATCACGCGGATGGTGCGGATGCTTGCCATGATCGAGTCCTCCAGTGAGCAAAAGGCATGTGGTCCAAGACGGTTGGCCGACCGCCGGGTACTGCGTGCAACGTCGCAGGTCCCACCTTTGCGTACCGGATCATGAAGAAACCAGCCCAGACACGGTGGTTCCCCCTCAAGCATGATCAATCCATTTCAAACAAATGTTTCCCGCCATTTATGCGGACTGGATTGTCCAGAAGGGGTGCATCTGGGCTGGTCGGTGGTGCCGAACGGCACGGCATCACGCCGTGATCAGCACTCGATGACGTTGACCGCGAGGCCGCCGCGGGCCGTTTCCTTGTACTTGATCTTCATGTCGGCGCCGGTCTCCTTCATGGTCTTGATGACCTTGTCGAGGGAGACCTTGTGGCTGCCGTCGCCGCGCATCGCCATCTTCGCCGCGGTGACCGCCTTGACGGCCGCCATGCCGTTGCGCTCGATGCACGGGATCTGCACCAGACCGCCGACCGGGTCACAGGTCAGGCCGAGGTTGTGCTCCATGCCGATCTCGGCCGCGTTCTCCACCTGCTCCGGGGTGCCGCCCAGAACCTCGGCGAGGGCGCCCGCCGCCATCGAGCAGGCCGAGCCGACCTCGCCCTGGCAGCCGACCTCGGCGCCGGAGATCGAGGCGTTCTCCTTGAACAGCATGCCGATGGCGCCCGCCGAGAGGAGGAAGCGGACCACGCCGTCCTCGTCGGCCCCGGGCACGAAGTTCATGTAGTAGTGCAGGACCGCCGGGATGATGCCCGCCGCGCCGTTGGTGGGGGCGGTGACGACCCGGCCGCCGGCCGCGTTCTCCTCGTTGACGGCCATCGCGTACAGCGTCGCCCACTCCATGGCGTGCGCCTGCGGGTCGCCCTCGGCGCGCAGCTGGCGGGCGGTGCCCGCGGCGCGGCGCTTGACCCGCAGACCGCCCGGCAGGATGCCCTCGCGGGACATGCCGCGCGCGACGCAGGCCTGCATGACGCGCCAGATCTCCAGGAGGCCCTCGCGGATCTCCTCCTCGGTGCGCCAGGCCTTCTCGTTCTCCAACATCATCGAGGAGATCGACAGGCCGCTCTCGTTCGCGAGCCGCAGCATCTCGTCACCGGAGCGGAAGGGGTACTTCAGCACCGTGTCGTCGAGCTTGATCCGGTCCTCGCCGACCGCGTCCTCGTCCACGACGAACCCGCCGCCGACCGAGTAGTAGGTCTTCTCCAGCAGCGGGTTGCCCGTCTCGTCGTAGGCGAAGAGGGTCATGCCGTTCGCGTGGTAGGGCAGCGACCGGCGGCGGTGCAGGATCAGCTGGTTCGGCTCGTCGAAGTCGATCTCGTGGCCATCGCCTATTTCCGCGCCCAGCAGGCGCAGCCGACCGCTCTGCCGGATCCGCTCGACCTCGGCGTCGGCGGTCTCCACGTTCACGGAGCGGGGGGAGTGGCCCTCCAGGCCCAGCAGGACGGCCTTGGGGGTGCCGTGGCCGTGCCCGGTGGCGCCGAGCGAGCCGAAGAGCTCGGCCCGTACGGAGGAGGTCTGGGCGAGGACACCGTCCTTCTTCAGCCGGTTCACGAACATGCGCGCGGCGCGCATCGGGCCGACCGTGTGGGACGAGGACGGACCGATGCCGATGGAGAAAAGGTCGAAGACGGAGATGGCCACGGTGGCGGACTCCCTTGTCTGCTCGTGGGGTGGGAGGGGGCAGGAGAGGTGGATTGTTCGGATTTTGTCCGACAGCCGAGCTTAACGCGGTGAGGTGAACGGCTCGGCTGCCGGACGGGTCACGGAAGGGTCAGGCGTGCGACAGCTCACGTCCCCGCTCGTCGGCGGCGGCGCCCTCCGCGGCGGGCCCGGCCGCGTCGGGGTCGGCGTCCAGCACCGGGTCCGGGCCCGGGAGCCCGTCCCGGTGGGCCTTGATGCCGGCCCGCACGGCCCAGTAGTAGACGGCGACGGCCATGCCCGCGACCAGGGCGATGTCCAGGCCGTCCGGGATCCGGCCGGTGCCGCCGAAGTCGGTGCTGCCCAGGTAGGACAGCAGCGACAGGCAGCCCAGGAAGACGACGATCCACCAGGCCGGGGCGAACTGCCTGACCAGGTCCTTCTCGCCCTTGCGGGCCAGTACGACCGCCGCGATCGGGGCCGCCACCAGGGTGAGCGCGGTCACGATGCCGGTGTTCGGCCACTTCGACCAGTACAGCGCGCAGGCCGCGAAGACGAAGGTCAGCGGGCACAGCACGGCCGCCAGGGGCAGCCGGAAGGGCCGCTTGAGGCCGGGCTTGGTGACCCGGAAGACGCCGACCGCGATGGGGCCGATCAGGTAGGAGATGACCATGGCGGCCGAGATGATCGGGGCCAGGGTCTTCCAGCTGTGGCCGACGGTGACCAGCAGCAGGACGGAGAAGCCGAGGTTCAGCCACATCGCGGGCCGTGCGGTGCCGTAGACGGGGTGGGTCTCCTTGAGCTTCTTGGGGAAGAAGCCGGTCTCGGAGAGGTTCTGCACCATGTACGCGGCCGAGGCCACGTTCGCGATGTTGGAACCGGCGGGCGAGATGAAGGCGCCGAACTGGAGCATCACCACGACCCAGTGGATCATCAGCAGCTTGGCCAGCTCGGCGAAGGGGGAGTTGAAGTTCACCCCGGCCCAGCCGCCGGCCTGCGCGAGGTGCTCGGGCGGTACGGCGCCCAGGAAGGCGGCCTGCAGGGCCAGGTAGATGACCAGGCCCAGGGAGAGCGCGCCGACGAGGGCGATCGGGATGGCGCGGCCGGGGTTCTTGGCGGCCCCGCCGAGGTTGACCACGGCCTGGAAGCCGTTGAAGGCGAAGACCACGCCGGAGGTGGTGACGGCCGTCAGGACGGCGGACCAGCCGTTCGGCGCGAAGCCGCCGTGCGCGGTGAAGTTCTCGGTGTGGAAGCCGGAGGCGACCAGCGCGATCACGGCGAGCACCGGGATGGCGAACTTGACCAGGGTCAGCCCCGCGTTGATCCGGGCCAGCAGCTGGACCGACCAGTAGCAGGACAGCCACAGCAGCACGGTCAGCGCCAGGGCGACCAGCATGCCGAAGGTGGTCAGCTGGTGGGACCGGGCGTCGACCAGGTCCTTGGCCCAGTCGAAGCTCCAGGAGGACATGTACTGGGTCGCGGCGATCGACTCGATCGGGATGAGCGAGGCGACCGCGATCCAGACCGCCCAGCCGGTGATGAAGCCCAGCACCGGACCGTGCGAGAGGTGGCCGTAGCGGGCCATGCCGCCCGGGATCGGATAGGCGGCGCCCACCTCGGCGTAGGACATGGCGATCATGCCGATGAAGACGGCGCCGATCACCCAGGCGACGAGCGCCGCCGGGCCCGCGACCTGGGCCGCCGTACCCGCTCCGAAGAGCCAGCCGGAGCCGAAGATCGAACCGATGCCGATCATGATCAGCGCGAAGAGACTGAGTCCCTTCCTGTTCGCTGCGCTCATGTCCATGAGATGGGGTGTCCGTCCTGACGGGGAATGCCTGGCTGGCTGCTGCCGCGCCTTTACGTGAAGCCTATTTGCCGTAATTTGGCTATTTCATAGGCAGAAAGGCATGCCCGTCTGGGACCTTGGTCGCCAAAGAGGGCCCGGGCCTGTGGAAAACAGGGCCGGACCCTCCGGGCGCGCTAGAGCGACGGGTACAGCGGGAACTTCGCGGCGAGCGCGGAGACGCGCGCCTTGAGGTCCTCGGCGTCGAACTCGGGCTTCAGCACGGCGGCGATGACCTCGGCCACCTCGGTGAAGTCCTCGGCGCCGAAGCCGCGGGTGGCCAGCGCCGGGGTGCCGATCCGCAGGCCCGAGGTGACCATCGGCGGCCGCGGGTCGTTCGGGACGGCGTTCCGGTTGACCGTGATGCCGATCTCGTGGAGCCGGTCCTCGGCCTGCTGGCCGTCCAGCTCGGAGTCGCGCAGGTCGACCAGGACCAGGTGGACGTCCGTACCGCCGGAGAGCACGGAGACGCCGACCTTGGTGACGTCCTCCTGCACCAGGCGCTCGGCGATGATCTTCGCGCCCTCCAGGGTGCGCTCCTGGCGCTCCTTGAACTCGGGCGAGGCGGCGACCTTGAAGGAGACCGCCTTGGCCGCGATCACGTGCTCCAGCGGGCCGCCCTGCTGACCCGGGAAGACCGCGGAGTTGATCTTCTTGGCCAGCTCCTGCGTGGACAGGATCACGCCACCGCGCGGACCGCCGAGGGTCTTGTGCGTGGTGGTGGTGACGACGTGGGCGTGCGGCACCGGGTTGGGGTGCAGGCCCGCGGCGACCAGACCGGCGAAGTGCGCCATGTCGACCATCAGGTACGCGCCGACCTCGTCCGCGATGCGGCGGAAGGCGGCGAAGTCCAGCTGGCGCGGGTAGGCGGACCAACCCGCGACGATCATCTGCGGCTTGGACTCCTTGGCGAGGCGCTCGACCTCGGCCATGTCCACCCGGCCGGTCTCGTCGACGTGGTACGGGACCACGTTGTAGAGCTTGCCGGAGAAGTTGATCTTCATGCCGTGGGTCAGGTGACCGCCGTGGGCCAGGTTCAGGCCCATGATCGTGTCGCCCGGCTTCAGCAGCGCGAACATCGCGGCCGCGTTGGCCTGCGCACCCGAGTGCGGCTGCACGTTCGCGGCCTCGGCGCCGAAGAGCGCCTTGATGCGGTCGATCGCGATCTGCTCGACCACGTCGACGTGCTCGCAGCCGCCGTAGTAGCGGCGGCCGGGGTAGCCCTCGGCGTACTTGTTGGTCAGGACCGAGCCCTGGGCCTCCATGACGGCGACCGGAGCGAAGTTCTCCGACGCGATCATTTCCAGGGTCGACTGCTGGCGCACGAGTTCGGCGTCGACAGCGGCGGCGACGTCCGGGTCGAGTTCGTGCAGCGGGGTGTTGAGAACAGACATCAGGATCCCCTGGGGTCAGTTGTCGGAGTGGGTGAGCTCGGCGTACTGCTCCGCGCTGAGCAGGTCGTCCGGCTCGCCCGCGAGGCGCACCTTGAACAGCCAGCCACCCTCGAACGGAGCGGTGTTGACCAGCGCCGGGTCGTCCACGACGTCCTGGTTGGCCTCGACCACCTCGCCCGTGACGGGGGAGTACAGGTCGCTGACGGACTTGGTCGACTCCAGCTCGCCGCAGGTCTCGCCCGCGGTCACGGTGTCGCCCACGGCGGGCAGCTGTGCGTAGACGACGTCACCGAGCGCGTTGGCCGCGAACTCCGTGATGCCGACCGTCGCGACGCCGTCCACGGCGTCCGACAGCCACTCGTGCTCCTTGCTGTAACGCAGCTGCTGGGGGTTGCTCATGACCTGATTCTCCTGGATGCGGGGGAGTGCTGATGAACAGGGGTGTGACGAGGTACGGCGCCCGGTGCGGGGCGCGCCGTGACGTCCGTCGTGGTGCGCGGAGCGGGCTTCCCGATGGGGGGAAGCGTCACTTCTGACGCTTGTAGAACGGCAGGGCCACGACCTCGTACGGCTCATGCGTACCGCGAATGTCCACGCCGACGCCGGAGGTGCCCGGTGCGGCGTGCGACGCGTCGACGTACGCCATCGCGATCGGCTTGCCCAGCGTCGGGGACGGGGCGCCCGAGGTGACCTCGCCGATGACCTGGCCGTCGGCCACGACCGGGAACCCGGCGCGCGGGACGCGGCGGCCCTCGGCGATCAGACCGACGAGCTTGCGCGGGGCGGCGGAGGCGGCGCGCTCGGCGGCGGCCTCCAGGGCGGCGCGGCCGACGAAGTCGCCCTCCTTCTCGAACTTCACGACCCGGCCCAGACCCGCGTCGAACGGGGTCAGCGCGGTCGTCAGCTCGTGCCCGTACAGCGGCATGCCCGCCTCCAGGCGCAGCGTGTCGCGGCAGGACAGGCCGCAGGGGATCAGGCCGACGCCCTCGCCCGCCTTGGTCAGCGCCTGCCACAGCTCCACGGCGTGCTCGGGGGAGACGAACAGCTCGAAGCCGTCCTCGCCGGTGTAGCCGGTGCGCGCGATCAGCGCGGGCACCCCGGCCACCGTGCCGGGCAGACCGGCGTAGTACTTCAGCCCGTCGAGGTCGGCGTCGGTGAGCGACTTCAGGATGTCGGGGGACTCCGGCCCCTGGACCGCGAGCAGGGCGTACGCGTCGCGGTCGTCGCGGACCTCGGCGTCGAAGCCGGCGGCGCGCTCGGTGATCGCGTCCAGGACGACCTGGGCGTTGGAGGCGTTCGCGACGACCATGTACTCGGTCTCGCCGAGGCGGTAGACGATCAGGTCGTCCAGGATGCCGCCGTCCTCGCGACAGATGTGCGTGTAGCGGGCGCGGCCGACTCCGACGGTGGAGATGTTGCCGACCAGGGCGAAGTCGAGGACCTTGACGGCCTCGGGGCCGGTCAGCGTGATCTCGCCCATGTGGGAGAGGTCGAAGAGGCCGGCCCGGGTGCGCACGGCGTTGTGCTCGTCGCGCTCGCTGCCGTAGCGCAGCGGCATGTCCCAGCCCGCGAAGTCGGTCATCGTCGCACCGAGGGAACGGTGCAGCGCGTCAAGGGCGGTCAGGCGGGGGGCAGTGCTCATGGGTGTGGCTCCCAGGTCCCGGAACATCGACAGGGCATGACATGACGAGGAGGATCCTCCCCATCTGTCATCGGAACCTGAGAGGTTCGCCGAGAGTTCCTCGACTTGCACCTTGGGTGGAGCGCACCGGCCGGAAGGCGGTACGGCTCGCTTTTCAGATCTGCCTCATCCACGCGGTACGGGGCCTGAGAGATTCAAGGGAGGGTCTTGCTCCTTCGGCGCCCGGGGTGCGGAGCAGCTCCCGGGACTCTCCCGCGCGGATTCGAGCGGCCTTTATGCAGTTGGGTCCAGATGGCGCACATCATTGCACGGCCCGGCCGCGAATGGGCGTGCGGGTCCCGGATGTGACCCGCGCCCCGGCCCGGGCCGCCGCTCCGGCGCGATGACCCGACCGGAACCATGTCCGCCGCATTACCGTCTCTTTACACTCAGGGGGCAAGGGTCCTGGTGACCCGATCCGGGGGAGGCGATCACTGTGCGCAGAATCGGCGCGGCAGCGGGGACGACGGCAGGAGCGGCGGCCGGGACGGTGGCGGGAGCGGGTGCGCCGGTGGGCGCCGTACCGGTCCAACCGGGGCGCCGGCCACGAGGCGCGGCCGCCGCCCCCGCGGCCGCCGTGCGGGACCTGCGCGGCCGGGGCGGCGCGAGCCGCGGCCCGGCCCGCCTCGGCTTCGCCGAGGGCGACATCGTCGTCGTGTCCGGCCTGCCCGGCGGCGGCAAGAGCACCCTCATCAAGCGGGCCGTCGCGGGCGGCGGGATCGACTCCCAGGACGCCCGCGAGCGCTGGGAGCGCCGGATGCCCCGGGCCCTGCCGTACGCCGCCTACCGCCCGCTGGTGCGCGCCGCGCACTACTGGGGGCTGTGGCGGGTGCTGCGCTCGGGGGGCTCCGCCGTCGTCCACGACTGCGGCACGCAGACCTGGGTACGGGCGCTGCTGGCCGGGGCCGCCCGCCGCCGCGGCCGGGCCCTGCACCTGGTGCTGCTCGACGCCACCGCCGAGGAGGCGCTGGCCGGGCAGGCGGCCCGGGGGCGCGGGGTGTCGACGTACGCCTTCGCCCGGCACCGCGGCGCGGTCACCCGGCTGCTGCGCGAGGCCGAGGCGGGCCGGCTGCCGGCGGGCTGCGCCTCCGCCGTCCTGCTCGACCGGGCGGCCGCGGCCGCAGTGACCCGGATCGGCTTCGGCTCCGGGCCCGGGACGCATTAGCCTCACCGGTGACAGGGCCCACGGGCCGCCGGTCCGCGGACCGGCGCCGCGGCGGCCTTCGCGACCGTACGCACACGGGGAGAACACGGGCATGCAGGGCAGTGGCTGGCCGGCCAACGAACTCGAAGCGGTCCTGGGCACGGCGATGGGGGACCCGCAGGCCGGACCGCGGATCCTGGAGACGCTGGCCCGCAGTCACGTCTGGGTACCGCTGCCCGCCGGCGGCGGCCCCGACGCGGGGAGCCTGACCCTGGCGACCATGGACATCGGCGGCGAGGCCTACGCGCCCGTCTACAGCTCCGAGGCGCAGTTCCTCGCCTGCGTGGGCACGGGCATGGACTTCGTCGTCGCGCCCGCCGTCGAGTTCGCCCGCGGCCTGCCCCCGCAGCTCGGCATCGCCGTGAACCCCGAGGGCGCCGTCGGCGTCCCGCTGCCGCCGCCCGCCGTGGCGCTGCTCTGCCGGGCCGGCCGCAGCGAGCTGGACGGCCCGGCCACGGGCGGCCGGGTCCGGCTGTACGAGCCGGACTGGCAGGAGGACCCCGTGGACTTCCTGGCCGCCGCCGGCGAGGAGTTCCGGGCCAGCGCGGTGGTCGCCGCCGCCCACCGCTGCCTGGCCAGCGTCGAGGGCGCGGCCCCGCAGCTGTACATCGGTGTCCGCCTGCTGGGATGGGAACCGGAGCACCGCAACGCCCCGATGGACGCCCTGGGACGGGCCCTGGGACGGGTCCGACCGCCCTGGCCGGTGCAGTTGATCCTGCTCGACGCGGTCGAGGACCCGGTGGCCGATTGGATCCGTGAGCGCGTGCGCCCGTTCTACCTGCCGTAGTCGCGCTTAAGCTGTTCGCATTGCCCGGCCGCACGCGTGGCCCGGGGGTACGCGTGGACGACGGGCGGACGAAGAGGGGTACCGGGTGAGTGCGTCAGGCACGGCCGCGGCCGGGCAGGTCGAGCACATGCTGCGCCAGGTGACACCCGGGCGCTACGACAGCTACGAGCAGCTGCTCCACGGGCTGGCCGAGGGCCGGCTGTGGATGCTGCTGTGGCAGGGGCAGTCCGGCTCGCCGGACGCCCAGTACGGGGGCATGGAGGTGGAGGGGCTCGGCTACGCGCCCTGCGTGACCTCCCCGCAGGAGCTGGCCGCGAGCGGCTGGAACCGCGGCTACGAGGTGGTGACCGGGCGCGACGTCGCCCGCGCCCTCTACCCGGACCGCTGGGGGCTGTGGCTCAATCCGCACGCCCAGGGCGGCGGCCTCGGCATTCCCTGGGCCGACCTGCGCCGGATCGCCACGGGCCTGGACCGGATGCCCGCCGGGCCGCTGCGGCTGTCCGAGCCCTCGATCGAACTCCCGCAGTTCTACGGGCTGCTCACCCAGCACGCCCACCGCACGCCCGCCGTGCGCTCGCTGCGGCGCGCCTGGGTCCAGCCGGTGCTCGGCTCGCCCTACCTCGCCGTGGGCCTCGACCTCTACGACGCCTCCGTGCCCGCGCTGGAGTCGGTGCGCGAGATGATGCGCCAGTCCGTGGGGGCCGTGCCCGAGGGGGTGCCGGTGTGCACGGTCGCGCTCGCGGACGAGCACGATCCCGTCGCGATGTGGCTGCGCGCCCAGGCGCGGCCGTTCTACGACCGCGAGGGTCAGGCGCCGGCGTACTGACCACCTGCTGAGACCGCCGTATCAGGCCGCATGGAACCCGCTTCCGTGCGGCCTTTGCGTTGTCCGGATTTGCCCCGTCGCCCGTGTCCAAATAGCACACGAGAAGCGAGAGTTGGCCCGGATGTCCGATTCCGTACCGAACGGACGGTCTTGCTCCGCTGAGGGGCCAGCGAAGTCCGGATAGCGGGTCACGGGTCCGCACATCACGGTTGCGCATCCATTCATCTGCGGGTCTGGCGGGTGATCGAGGGCCCCATGAAGACTCCCCACCCAAGAGCCGATCAGTCCTGCTGTTACCCGGCTCGGCATCTGTATTTCACTCTGCACTTCACCTTGCACTTCCAGCGGTTCCTGCACCTCACGCACCACGCAGCACGCGCCACCGAAGACAACGCACTGAAGCAAACGCAGTCCCCGCAGTACGCGCAGTTCCCGCAGTTCCGTGCACTCCCGTGCACCGCACGGTCACACCCGGGCGCACCGTCCCACGCACTCCGAGCGCCACTCCGCACCAACGCCGCCACAGCGGCGGGCATGGGCCGACCCACCCGTCGGCCGAGAGGGGTCCCCACCACGATGACGGCACCACTGCATGACACGAGCGCGGAAACGCCCGCTCCCGTGTCCGTAGCCGACGTCCCAGCCAAGGCCATCGAAGGCCGCTCACCCGGCCGCATCGCCTGGATGCGGCTCAAGCGCGACAAGGTCGCGCTCACGGGCGGCATCGTCGTGCTCCTCCTGATCCTGGTGGCGGTGTTCGCGCCGCAGATCGTGAGCCTGCTGGGCCACCCGCCCAACGAGTTCCACGAGGACCTGATCGACCCGAACCTGGGCACGCCGATCGGCTCCTACGGCGGAATGAGTTCCGACTTCCTGCTCGGCGTCGAACCCACCAACGGACGCGACGTGTTCAGCCGGATCGTCTACGGCGCCCGCATCTCCCTGACCGTCGCCTTCCTGGCGGCCATCGTCTCCGTCGTCATCGGCAGCCTGCTGGGCACGCTGGCGGGCTTCCTCGGTGGCTGGGTCGACGGAGTCATCAGCCGCGTCATGGACCTGCTGCTGGCCTTCCCGCAGCTGCTCTTCACCATCGCCCTGGTGTCCGTGGTCCCCAACTCCCTCTGGGGGTTCGAGGGTTCGGGCGTCCGGATGGGCGTCCTGGTCCTGGTGATCGGCTTCTTCGGCTGGCCGTACATCGGCCGGATCGTGCGCGGCCAGACGATCTCGCTGCGCGAGCGCGAGTACGTGGAGGCCGCCCGCAGCCTCGGCGCGGGGCGGGCGTACATCCTGTTCAAGGAGCTGCTGCCGAACCTGGTGGCGCCGATCCTCGTC
Organism: Streptomyces sp. NPDC059917; assembly: GCF_042730635.1. Lineage (NCBI taxonomy): Bacteria > Bacillati > Actinomycetota > Actinomycetes > Kitasatosporales > Streptomycetaceae > Streptomyces > Streptomyces sp. NPDC059917. The sequence continues at coordinate 65,549 of NZ_JBHWLC010000037.1, read as the reverse complement.
TACTCGACGCTGATCATCCCGACCAACATCCTGACGGAAGCGGCCCTGAGCTTCCTCGGAGCGGGCGTCAAACCGCCCACCGCGTCCTGGGGAAAGATGCTCTCCGACGCGGTCCCCATCTACCAGTTCGACCCCATGTACATGGTGGTCCCCGGTGTGACGATCTTCATCACCGTCCTGGCGTTCAACCTCTTCGGGGACGGTCTGCGCGATGCGCTCGACCCCAAGGGCAACTGATCCGAGTCCCTCGACTCATCCACTCATGTCATCCACTCATGGAGGTTGGACAAACGTGATCCGCAGAAAGCAGGCAATCGCGATCACCGCCGTGGTCGCAGCCCTGTCGCTGACCGCCGCGTGCGGTGGCAAGGGCGATGACGGTGCGAAGGACAAGGCCTCCACCGGAGCCGCCTTCGACGCCGCGACCAAGGGCGTGGTCAACGCTTCCGACAAGAAGGGCGGCGAGCTCAAGCTCTGGTCGCCCCAGGACGTCGACTACCTCGACCCGGCGCGCGCCTACTACGGCTTCGTCTGGAACATCCAGCGCCTGTACATCCGCCAGCTGCTGGCCTACGACAGCAAGCCGGGCAAGGACGGCACCAAGCTGGTCCCGGACCTCGCCGAGGCCCTGCCGGTGCTCAGCAACGACGGCAAGACCTACACGCTGAAGCTCAAGGACGGCGTGAAGTTCGAGGACGGCACGCCGATCACCTCGAAGGACATCAAGTACGGCGTCGAGCGCGTCTTCGCGCAGGACGTCCTCTCCGGTGGTCCGACGTACCTGATCGACCAGCTGGACCAGGGCCAGAAGTACCCCGGCCCGTACAAGGACAGCGACCCGAACAAGATGGGTCTCAAGTCCGTCCAGACGCCGGACGACAAGACGATCGTCTTCAACCTGGCGAGCGCCAACTCGGACTTCAGCTACCTGCTGGCCATGCCGTCCTCCTCGCCGGTCCCGGTCGGCAAGGACGAGGGCGCCAAGTACACCAACAAGCCGGTCTCCACCGGCCCGTACAAGGTCGAGTCCTTCACCGCGGGCAAGGGCGCCACGTTCGTCCGCAACGAGAACTGGGACCCGAAGACCGACACGATCCGCAAGGCGCTGCCGGACAAGGTCTCCTTCACGGTCACCACCAACCCGGACGACATGGACCAGCGTCTGCTGAGCGGCGACATCGACCTCGCCGTCGACGGCACCGGCGTCCAGCAGGCCGCGAAGAACAAGATCCTGCAGAGCCCGGACCTGAAGAAGAACGCGGACAACCCCTTCACGGGCTACATCCGCTACATGGCCTTCCCGCAGACGGTCGCGCCGTTCGACAACATCGAGTGCCGCAAGGCCGTCATCTACGCGGCCGACCCGAAGTCCCTGCAGACCGCCCGCGGCGGCCCGACCAGCGGTGACCTCGGCGCGAACATGCTGCCGCCCGGCATCCCCGGCTCCGACAAGTCCTACGACCCGTGGGGCCTGACCGCCGGCGCCCCGCAGGTCGACAAGGCCAAGGCCGCGCTCGCCGCCTGCGGCCAGCCCAACGGCTTCAAGACCACCATCGCGGTGCGCAACAACCGCGCCCCCGAGGTCAAGACCGCCGAGTCGCTCCAGGCCGCGCTCAAGGCCATCAACATCGACGCGACGATCGACCAGTACGACGGCAAGCTCTCCTCCTCCACGATCGGTTCGCCCGAGAACGTGAAGAAGAAGAACTACGGCATCATCGTCATGGGCTGGGGTGCCGACTTCAACAGCGGCGCCGGCTTCCTGCAGCCGCTGGTGGACGGCTCGTTCATCCTGCCGAACGGCAACAACAACTACACGATGCTGAACGACCCCGAGGTCAACGGGCTGTTCAAGAAGGCCGCCTCCGCCGCCACGCCGGAAGAGGCCGCGCCCTTCTACACCGACATCAACAAGAAGATCATGGAGAAGGCGCTCTACCTTCCCATCAACTTCGACAAGGCCCTCGTCTACCACAACCCGCGGCTGACGAACGTCTACTTCAACGACTCCATGGGCCGCATCGACCTCGCCACCCTCGGCGTCGTCAAGTAACAGTCGGCACGTGCCTTCACCGCACATGCGCTAGTCCGAAGGGCAGGTGAAGGCCGTTAGGCGGTGGCTGCCGTCCCCACAAGGGGCGGCGGCCACCCGCCGGAGCGGCCGACTGCAGTGCTCGTCTACCTCATCAGGCGGCTTTTCAACGTCGTCGCCACTCTGCTGGTGGTCTCCGTGGTCACCTTTGGCATCTTCTTCGCGGTGCCGAAGATCACCGGGTCCGACCCGGCGCTCATGTACGCCGGCCGCGAGACCAACGAAACCGCCTTGGCGGGCATCCGCGTGAAGATGGGCTTCGACAAGCCCATTTCCGAGCAGTACTTGCTCTTCCTCAAGGGAGTCGTGGCCGGTCGCGACTACGACTCCGGCGTCGAGCAGACGCACTGCCCCGCCCCCTGCTTCGGCTACTCCTTCAAGAGCGAGGCCCCCGTCTGGGAGCTGATGACCAGCCGCATGCCGGTCACCCTCTCGCTCGCCTCGGGAGCCGCCGTCATCTGGGTGCTCGCGGGCGTGGCCACCGGCGTGGTCTCGGCGCTCAAACGCCGAACGGCCATCGACCGAACGGTCATGGTCGGTGCGCTCGCCGGCGTCTCGCTCCCCATCTTCTTCACCGGCATGGTCGCCCCGGCCGTCCTCGTCTACGGCCTCGGCTGGCTGGACGTCTCCAACTACCGCCCCATCACCGAGGATCCGGCGGCCTGGCTCAACAGCATGATCCTGCCCTGGATCACCCTGGCCTTCCTCTTCGCCGCCACCTACGCCCGCATCACCCGCGCCACGATGCTGGAGGTGATGGGCGAGGACTACATCCGTACCGCCCGGGCCAAGGGCCTCACCGAGAGCGTGGTCATCCGCAAGCACGCCCTGCGCTCCACGCTCACCCCGATCGTCACGATGTTCGGCCTCGACCTCGGCGGACTCCTCGGTGGCGCGGTACTGACCGAGACGACCTTCAACTTCCAAGGTCTGGGAACGGCGGCCGTCGCCGCCATCGGCCAGGGCGACCTCCCCGTGATCATGGGGATCACCCTGCTCGCCGCGCTCTTCGTGGTGATGGCCAACCTGATCGTGGACATGCTGTACGCCGTCATCGACCCGCGCGTGAGGCTGACGTGACCGAGACCCCTTCGACCCCTTCCCTCGTGCCCGAGCAGGCGGGTCCCTCGGATCCCGCCCGTGCCTTCCTCTCGGTGCGCGACCTCAAGGTCCACTTCCCGACCGACGACGGCCTGGTCAAGTCCGTCGACGGACTCTCCTTCGATCTGGAGCGCGGCAAGACGCTCGGCATCGTCGGCGAGTCCGGCTCGGGCAAGTCGGTGACCTCGCTGGCCATCATGGGCCTGCACCGCACCGGCAACACCCGCAGCCGCCCGCACATCTCCGGCGAGGTGGTGCTGGACGGCGAGGACCTGGTCCGGGCCGACGCCGACGACGTGCGCAGGCTCCGCGGCCAGAAGATGGCGATGGTCTTCCAGGACCCGCTGTCCGCGATGCACCCGTACTACTCGGTCGGCAAGCAGATCATCGAGGCCTACCGGACCCACCAGGACGTCGACAAGAAGGCGGCCCGCACGCGGGCCATCGAGATGCTCGACCGGGTCGGGATCCCCGAGCCGCACCAGCGGGTGGACTCCTACCCGCACGAGTTCTCCGGCGGCATGCGCCAGCGCGCGATGATCGCGATGGCCCTGGTCAACAACCCCGAACTGCTCATCGCGGACGAGCCGACGACCGCCCTCGACGTCACCGTCCAGGCGCAGATCCTCGACCTGATCCGCGACCTGCAGAAGGAGTTCGGCTCGGCCGTCATCATGATCACGCACGACCTGGGCGTGGTCGCCGAGATGGCCGACGAGATCCTCGTGATGTACGGCGGCCGCTGCGTCGAGCGCGGCAGCGCGGAGCAGGTCTTCTACGAGCCCCGGCACCCGTACACCTGGGGCCTGCTCGGCTCCATGCCGCGCATCGACCGCGACCAGACCGAGCGGCTGATCCCGGTCAAGGGCTCGCCGCCCAGCCTGATCAACATCCCGAGCGGCTGCGCCTTCCACCCGCGCTGCCCGTTCGCCGACGTGCCCAAGGGCGGCGTCACCCGCACCCAGCGGCCCGAGCTGGCCCTGACCAGTGCCGGACACTGGTCCGCCTGCCACATGTCGCAGGAGGACCGGACCCGGATCTGGACCGAAGAGATTGCGCCGAAGCTGTGACCGATACGACGGACGTGAAGAAGACGGCGGAGCAGGCGGCGGACCGGACCGCGGACGGCGCCGGCACCGCCGAGGAGCCCCTGCTCAAGGTCACCGGCCTCGTCAAGCACTTCCCCATCCACAAGGGGCTGCTGCGCCGCCAGGCCGGGGCCGTGAAGGCCGTCGACGGCATCGACTTCGACGTCCGCCGCGGTGAGACGCTCGGCATCGTCGGCGAGTCCGGCTGCGGCAAGTCGACCATGGGCCGGCTGATCACCCGGCTGCTCGAACCGACCGGTGGCACGGTGGAGTTCGAGGGCAAGGACATCACCCACCTCGGCGTGGGGGCGATGCGGCCGCTGCGCCGCGACGTCCAGATGATCTTCCAGGACCCGTACGGCTCGCTGAACCCGCGCCACACGGTCGGCACCATCGTCGGCGCCCCCTTCAAGCTCCAGGGCGTCAACCCCGAGGGCGGGCTCAAGGCGGAGGTCCAGCGGCTGCTGTCGCTGGTGGGCCTGAACCCCGAGCACTACAACCGCTACCCGCACGAGTTCTCCGGCGGCCAGCGTCAGCGCATCGGCATCGCGCGGGCCCTGGCGCTGAAGCCGAAGCTGGTCGTCGCGGACGAGCCGGTCTCGGCGCTGGACGTCTCGATCCAGGCCCAGGTGGTGAACCTGCTGGACGACCTCCAGGAGGAGCTGGGCCTCACCTACGTGATCATCGCCCACGACCTGTCGGTCATCCGGCACGTCTCGGACCGGATCGCGGTGATGTACCTGGGCAAGATCGTGGAGTTGACGGACCGCGACTCCCTGTACGCGAGCCCCATGCACCCGTACACCAAGGCGCTCCTGTCGGCCGTGCCGGTCCCCGACCCGCGCCGCCGGGGCGTCAAGAGCGGGCGCATCCTGCTCAAGGGCGACGTCCCCTCGCCGATCTCCCCTCCGAGCGGCTGCCGCTTCCACACGCGGTGCTGGAAGGCGACGGAGATCTGCGGCAAGCAGGAACCGCCCCTGGTGGCCCTGAAGCCGGGCCACGAGGTCGCCTGCCACCACCCGGAGAACGCGGACACCCCGGCCACGGCCGAAGCCTCCGTCTAGCCGGAAGCGCGCCCGGGCACCACCCCCCGGGCGCGCACTCCAGCCCGTCGGGCGTGCGTTTTCAGCCCCTCCGGGCCCGCAGTCCAGCCCGCCGGGCGTGCGTTTTCAGCCCCTCCGGCGTTTGAGGAGCGGGGTCCGGGGCGGAGCCCCGGCAGTGACCCGCGCACGCACGATGGCGCGGCCCGCCGCCAGGCGCCCGGCACAATGTCCCGGTGCCCCACGATCTCTTCCCGCCCGGCGTCCAGCATGCCCTGGACCTCGCGGGCATCTTCGTCTTCGCCACCGCGGGCGCGCTGCTCGCGGTCCGCAAGAACTTCGACGTCTTCGGCATCGCCGTCCTCGCCCTCGTCACCGCCCTCGGCGGCGGACTCCTGCGCGACCTGGTGATCGGCGCCGTTCCCCCGGCTGCCTTCGGCGAGCTGAGCTTCTTCGTCACCCCGCTGGTCGCCGCCGCCCTGGTGTTCTTCCTGCACCCCGAGGTGCAGCGGATCAACCGGGCCATCAACGTCTTCGACGCGGCGGGCCTCGGGCTCTTCTGCGTGACGGGCACGACGAAGGCGTACGAGTACGGCCTCGGGCTGACCGCCTCGGCCGCGCTGGGCCTGGCCACGGCCGTCGGCGGGGGCGTGCTGCGCGACGTCCTGGTCAACGAGGTGCCGTCGCTGCTGCGCGACCGCGAGATGTACGCCGTGCCCGCGATCATCGGCGCCGCGATGGTGGCCGTGTTCATCGCCTTCGGCATGCTCAACGCCGTGACCAGTGGCGTCGCGATCGTGACCACCTTCGTCCTGCGGCTGCTGGCGATGCGCTACCACTGGCGGGCGCCGCTGGCCTGGAACCGGCGCTCCTCGGTCCCGGAGGAGCCGTAATCGCCCGGACGGGAAAAGCTACCGCTTAGTAGCTACTGGAGGTAACCTCGTCCCATGTCTCAAGCAGCAGCCCTGGCCGCCATCGGCGACAGCGAATTCGACCGCGACACCGCCGTCACCGAGCGCGCGGACGAGCCCGGTGTGTACGACGCGGAACTCTCCGGCGGATGGACGATCATCACCGCCGTCAACGGCGGGTACCTGCTCGCCCTGGTCGGCCGGGCCCTGTCGGCGGCCCTGCCGCACCCGGACCCCTTCACGGTGTCCGCCCACTACCTGACCTCGTCGGTTCCCGGCCCCGCCGTGATCCGCACCCAGGTGGTCCGGGCGGGGCGCGCGATGTCCACGGGCCAGGCCTCGCTGTTCCAGTACGACGAGAACGGCGCCGAGGTCGAGCGGATCCGCGTCCTCGCGTCCTACGGCGACCTCGCCGCGCTGCCCGACGACGTCCGTACGACGGCCACGCCGCCGGTGATGCCGCCCTACGCCGACTGCCTGGGCGCCGAGGCGGGCCCGGCCCCGATCCCCGGCAGCTCGGCCATCGTCGACCGCCTCCGGTTGCGACTGGATCCGGCCACGGCGGGCTGGGCGGTGGGCGCGCCGTCCGGCAAGGGCGAGATGCGGGCCTGGTTCGAGCTCGCCGACGGGCGCGACGCGGACGCGCTGTCCCTGCTGCTCGTCGTCGACGCGCTCCCGCCGACCTCCTTCGACCTGGGCCTCATCGGCTGGACCCCGACCCTGGAACTCACCACCCACGTCCGCCGCCGACCCGCGCCGGGTCCGCTGCGGGTCTCGATCACCACGCGCAACCTGGCCGGCGGCATGCTGGAGGAGGACGCGGAGGTCTGGGACTCCACGAACCACCTGGTGGCCCAGTCCCGCCAACTGGCCCGAGCCCCCCGCCCCACCCCCTGACCCCTCCACCCCGCCCGCCCCTCCGGCACCCGCCCCCTTCCAGCCCGCCCGACGCTTGAGGACCCGCCGGAGGCCGGGCCGGCGCTCCGGCACCCGACCTCTTCCAGCCCGTCCGGCGTTTGAGGACCCGCCGGAGGCCGAGCCGACCGGCACCCATCCACGGGCCCCGACACCCCGTCCGGCCAGGACCCCCGTCCGCTGGCTGGATGCCCGGTTCGGCCCCGCCCCGGGGACTCGTAGAATCGGGGAATCATGGCCTACCTCGACCACGCCGCCACCACGCCGATGCTGCCGGAGGCCGCTACGGCGATGACCGCGCAGTTCGCCGCGACGGGCAACGCATCCTCCCTGCACGCCGCCGGCCGCCGGGCCCGCCGTACCGTCGAGGAGGCCCGCGAAGCCTTCGCCGAGGCACTCGGCGCGCGTCCGAGCGAGGTGGTCTTCACCGCCGGCGGCACCGAGGCCGACAACCTCGCCGTCAAGGGCCTGTACTGGGCCCGCCGCGACGCCGACCCGGCCCGCACCCGGATCCTCGCCAGCCCCGTGGAGCACCACGCCGTCCTCGACGCCGTGCACTGGCTCGGCGAGCACGAGGGCGCCCGCGTCGAGTACCTCCCGGTCGACGGCCACGGCCGCGTCCACCCCGAGGCCTTCCGCGAGGCCATCGCCCGCAACCCGGACGACATCGCCCTCGCCACCGTCATGTGGGCCAACAACGAGATCGGCACCGTCATGCCGGTCCACGAACTCGCCCGCACCGCCCGCGAGTTCGGCGTCCCGCTGCACTCCGACGCCGTCCAGGCCATCGGCCAGCTCGACGTCGGCTTCGCCGACAGCGGCCTCGCCGCCATGGCGGTGAGCGGCCACAAGATCGGCGGCCCCTACGGCATCGGCGCGCTGCTCCTCGGCCGCGACCAGAGCCCCGTACCCGTCCTGCACGGCGGCGGCCAGGAACGGCACGTCCGCTCCGGGACCCTCGACGTGCCCGCCATCGCCGCCTTCGCCGTGGCCGCCGTACTGGCCACCGAACGCCGCGAGGTCTTCGCCCGCGAGGTCGGCGCCCTGCGCGACGAGCTGGTCGCCGCCGTCCGCGCCGCCGTGCCGGACGCGATCCTCGGTGGCGACCCGGACGACCGCCTCCCGGCCAACGCCCACTTCAGCTTCCCCGGATGCGAAGGCGATTCCCTGCTCCTCCTCCTGGACGCCCAGGGCATCGAGTGCTCCACCGGCTCCGCCTGCACCGCGGGCGTCGCCCAGCCGAGCCACGTGCTGCTGGCCACCGGCACGGACCCGGACCTGGCCCGCGGCACCCTGCGCTTCTCCCTCGGGCACACCTCCACCAAGGAGGACGTCGCCGCCGTGGCCGCCGCCATCGGCCCGGCGGTGGAGCGCGCCCGCACCGCCGGTCTCAGCTGAGGCGGACGCGGGGCGGTCCGCTCAGCGCAGCAGCTCGCCCACCAGGCGCAGGTAGCGGTCCCAGTCCCAGTGCTGCCCGGGGTCCGTGTGGTCGGCGCCGGGCACCTCGGAGTGCCCGAGCAGGTGCTTGCGGTCGGCGGGTATCCCGTACCGGCGGCAGATGTCGGCGGCCAGCCGCGCGGAGGCGGCGTACAGCGCGTCCGTGAAGTCCTGCGGGCGCGTGACGAAGCCCTCGTGCTCGATGCCGATGCTGCGCTCGTTCATGGAGCGGTTGCCCGCGTGGAAGGCGACGTCGAGCTCGCGGACCATCTGCTCCACGTGCCCGTCCTGGCGGACTATGTAGTGCGCGGACGCCTTGTGCCACGGATTCTGGAAGGCCTCCACCGACGAGGCGAAGTCGCCCTGGGTCACATGGATCACGATCCGGTCGACGCGGTAGTCGTCCGGCCGGTCGGCCAGCCGCCAGTTCGCCGGGGAGGCCGCCGACCAGCTCGCGCCCGCGTGATCCAGCGCACCCTCCTGGCGCGGCTTGCGCACCCCCGGCAGCAGCCACCAGCCCCGCGCGATGCTGTCCCGGCCCGCCACCGCACCGGCCGCGACCACCCCGAGCCCCCCGATCAAAAAAGCCCGGCGCCCCCTGGAACCCATCCGAACCACCCCCCGCACCCGATAACGCGCCGTGACCCCGCGCGGTTCCCCGTACCCTGGACGGTGCTATGACTGAGAACCTGCCGAGCACCCGCCCCCTTCGCGTCCTGGCCGCCATGTCCGGTGGCGTGGACTCCGCCGTCGCCGCCGCCCGCGCGGCCGAAGCCGGGCACGAGGTGACCGGTGTCCACCTCGCGCTCTCCGCGAACCCGCAGTCCTTCCGCACCGGCGCCCGCGGCTGTTGCACGATCGAGGACTCCCGCGACGCCCGCCGCGCGGCGGACGTCATCGGCATCCCCTTCTACGTGTGGGACCTGGCCGACCGCTTCCGCGAGGACGTCGTCGAGGACTTCATCGCCGAGTACGAGGCCGGGCGCACCCCGAACCCCTGCCTGCGCTGCAACGAGAAGATCAAGTTCGCCGCGCTGCTCGACAAGGCCCTGGCCCTCGGCTTCGACGCCGTCTGCACCGGCCACTACGCCACGGTCGTGCTCAAGGAGGACGGCAGCCGCGAGCTGCACCGTGCCTCCGACATGGCCAAGGACCAGTCGTACGTGCTCGGCGTCCTGGACGAGAAGCAGCTCGCCCACGCCCTCTTCCCGCTCGGTGACACCCTCACCACCAAGGAGGAGATCCGGGCCGAGGCCGAGGCGCGCGGCCTGGCCGTCGCCAAGAAGCCCGACAGCCACGACATCTGCTTCATCGCCGACGGCGACACCCAGGGCTTCCTCGCCGGGCGCCTCGGCAAGGCCGAGGGCGACATCGTGGACGAGTCCGGCGCGAAGGTCGGCACCCACGAGGGCGCCTTCGGCTTCACCATCGGCCAGCGCAAGGGACTGCGCATCGGCCACCCGGCCGCCGACGGCAAGCCGCGCTACGTCCTCGACATCTCCCCGGTGAACAACACCGTCACCGTCGGTCCCGTCGAGGCCCTGGACGTCAGCGCCCTCACCGCGATCCGGCCCCGCTGGTGCGGCTCCACCCCCGCGGCCCCCGGCACCTACACCGCGCAGCTGCGCGCCCACGGCGGCGAGACCGAGGTCTTCGCCGAGGTGGTCGACGGCGAACTGCACGTCTCCTTCACCGAGCCGGTCCGCGGCGTGGCCCCGGGCCAGGCCATCGTGCTCTACGACGGCACCCGCGTCGTCGGCTCCGCCACCATCGCGACGACCGCGAAGGCCGCCCCGGCGGTCTCCGCCTGACGCGTCTCCTCCTCGCCCTCCGGGGTCGAACGCCCCGGAGGGGTCCCCGCCGCCGCTCAGGCGGGGTCGGCCACCGTCAGGACGATCTTGCCGGTGGTCCGGCCGAGCTCGCCGAGCTCGTGGGCCTTCGCGGCCTGCGCCAGCGGGAGCACGGTGTCGACCAGGGGGCGCAGGGCGCCCTCCTCGGCCAGCGCGGCCAGGGCGAGCAGGCCCTGCCGGTCCGGCTCCACCAGGAGCACGCTCAGGCGCACCCCGGCCGCCTCCGCGTCGAAGCCCTCGGCGCCCGCGATGGTGACCAGGTGCCCGCCGGGCCGCAGGACCTCCAGCGAGCGCCGCCCGTAGTCGCCGCCGATGGTGTCGAGCACGACGTCGACGTCCCGCACCTCCTGCGCGAAGTCGGCGCTGCGGTAGTCGATCAGCTCGTCGGCGCCCAGCTCGCGCAGCAGGTCGTGCTTGGCCGCGCTCGCGGTGCCGATGACGTACGCGCCGCGCGCCTTGGCGATCTGGACCGCGAAGTGGCCCACCCCGCCCGCCGCGGCGTGCACCAGCACCCGCTGGCCCGGCCGGACGTCCGCGGTGTCCACCAGGGCCTGCCAGGCGGTCAGCGCGGCCAGCGGCAGCGCCGCCGCGGCCACGTGGTCCAGGGCGGCCGGCTTGCGCACGAAGTGCCGGGAGGGCGCGGTGACGTACTCGGCGTAGGCACCCGCCTGCTTCGGGAAGTGCGGCATGCCGAAGACCTCGTCGCCGGGCGCGAAGAGGGTCACGCCCATCCCGACGGCCTCGACGGTGCCCGAGACGTCCCAGCCCGGTACCGGGACCGCGCCCCACTCGATGAGGGCGCCGGAGGCGCGGGTCTTCCAGTCGACCGGGTTCACCCCGGCCGCGTGGACGCGCACCAGGACCTCGGTCGGGCCCGGCTCGGGGCGGTCGATCACGGTTTCGGTGAGGACCTCGGGTCCGCCCCACTGGCTGACGACGACGGCGTGCATGAATGTCTCCTCGGATCTGCTTCGGACCTGCTCGCTCCCGGGATTCCGGAAGGTGTCACCAGCTTCCGGCCCGGGCGGCGCCCGTGGTGTTGGCCGTTTGGCCACCATGTGACAGGATCTGGCCATGCACCGTGTCGTCGTACTCGCCCTCGAAGGCGTCGCCCCCTTCGAGCTGGGCATGCCCTCGCGCGTCCTCGGAAACGCCCGCGACGAGGACGGGCGGGTGCTGTACGAGACGGTCGTCTGCACGGCCGACGGGCAGCCGGTGACCAGCGACGCCGGATTCACCGTGGGCGTCACGGCCGGACCCGAGGCGCTGGCGACGGCGGACACCGTCGTCATCCCGCCCACGCACGCCATGGACGACCTGCTGGAGGGCGCGCCGCTGCCGCCCGCCCTGCTCGCCGCGCTGGCCGTGATCCGGCCCGGCACCCGGCTCGTGTCGATCTGCACCGGCTCGCACGTCCTGGCCGCCGCCGGGCTGCTCGACGGGCGGCCCGCGACCACGCACTGGCACGACGCGGAGAAGTTCCGCCGGGCCTTCCCCCGGGTCGACCTCGACCCGAACGTCCTCTTCGTCGACGACGGCGACGTCCTCACCTCCGCGGGCGTGGCCGCCGGAATGGACCTCTGCCTGCACCTCGTCCGCCGCGACCACGGCAGCGCCGTCGCCAACCGGGCCGCCCGCTTCTGCGTGGTCCCGCCCTGGCGGGACGGCGGCCAGGCCCAGTACATCGACCGCCCGGTGCCCGAGGCCACCGTCGCGACCACCACCGCCACCCGCGCCTGGGCCCTGGAGCGGCTCGACACCCCGCTCTCGCTCGCCGAGCTCGCCGCGCACGCCCGGATGAGCCTGCGCACCTTCACCCGGCGCTTCCGCGACGAGGTCGGGGTCACCCCGGTGCAATGGCTGACCGCCCAACGCCTGGAGCTGGCACGCCAGTTGCTCGAATCCAGCGACCTCCCCGTGGACCTGGTGGCCCACCGGGCCGGGTTCGGTTCGGCGGGCTCCCTGCGCCAGCACATGCGGACCGCCCTCGGGGTGTCACCGATCGCCTACCGGCGCACCTTCCGCCCCGCATCGGCGGCATGACCCGCGGGGTAATCGACGGGGGCCGCCCACCGGGGCAGGATCGGACCAACAGCCGGTCCCGCCGAGGGATCCGCCCGGAGGAAGAGGCCGCCGTGACCGCCTACGCCATCGCCCACATACGCCCCGACACGATGAACGACGACGTCCTGCGCTACATCGAGGAGATCCAGGCCACCATGGACCCCTTCGGGGGCGCGTTCCTCGTCCACGGCACCACCCCCGAGGTCCTGGAGGGGCCCTTCCCCGGGACCGTGGTCCTCATCTCCTTCCCGGACCTCGACCGGGCCCGCGCCTGGTACGCCTCGCCCGCCTACCAGGAGATCCTCCCGCTGCGCACCCGCCACGTCCCGGGCGAGGTCGTCCTCCTGGACGGCGTCGCGCCCGGGTACGACGCCACGAAGACCGCCGCGGCACTGCGCGAGGCCGCCGGGCTCTGAGGGACGGCCCGGGCGGCCCGGACGGCCCGGGCGGGGTGCGAGCATGGGCGGTATGGCTACTCACCTCATCACCGGCGCCGGATCCGGCATCGGCGCGGCCGTCGCGCGCCGCCTGCACGCGCGCGGCGACGACCTCATCCTCATCGCCCGGGACGCCGCCCGCGGCAAGGAGCTGACCGCCCTCTTCCCCGGCTCCCGCGCGCTCGTCGCCGACCTCGCGGACCCCGACCGGATCTCCTGGGCCTTCTCGCACCAGCCGCTGCCCGACCGGCTGGACTCGCTGCTGCACGTCGCCGGGGTCGTCGACCTCGGCCCGGTCGCCGAGCTGCGGCCCAAGACCTGGCACCAGCAGCTCAACCTCAACCTCATCGCCCCCGCCGAACTGACCCGCCTCATGCTGCCCTCGCTGCGCGCCTCCCGCGGGCAGGTCCTCTTCGTGAACTCCGGCGCCGGGCTCACCGCGCACGCCGAGTGGGGCGCGTACGCCGCCTCCAAGCACGGACTGCGGGCGCTGGCCGACTCGCTGCGCGCCGAGGAGAAGCCGAACGGCATCCGCGTCACCTCCGTCTACCCCGGCCGCACCGCCACCCCCATGCAGGCCAAGGTCCGCTCCCAGGAGGGCGAGAGCTACGACGCGGCCGACTGGATCGACCCCGAGTCCGTGGCCACGACCATGCTGATGGCCCTCGACCTGCCCCGCGACGCGGAGGTCAACGACCTCTCCGTGCGGCCCGGACGATGAGCGCACCCGTGACCGGCGCCACCGGGGTCGGCTCGCTGCCCGGCGGCGACGCCCGCGAGGCCGCCAAGACCGTCACCGGATCCTTCGAGGACTTCCCCTACCTCGCCGAGCTGCCCGCCCGCGGGCCCGGCGCCGACATGATCGGGCGCTCCCTCGGCCTGCTCGTCGACATGTACGCGCACGTCGAGCCCAGCGGTTGGCGCCTCAGCGACCGGCCCGGCCGGGACACCAAGCGGGCCCGGTCCTGGCTCGGCGAGGACCTCGACGCCCTGGAGGAGTTCACCCAGGGCTACCGCGGCAAGCTCAAGGTCCAGGCGGTCGGGCCGTGGACGCTCGCCGCCGCCCTGGAACTGCACGGCGGCGAGGCCGTCCTGCGCGACCCGGGCGCCTGCCGGGACCTGGCCGGTTCGCTGGCGGAAGGGCTGCGGGAGCACCTGGCCGACGTCCGCAAGCGGATCCCGGGCGCCGAGATCGTGCTCCAGGTCGACGAGCCCTCGCTGACCGCGGTGCTGCGCGGGCAGGTCCGTACCGCCAGCGAGTACCGCACCTACCGGGCCGTGGACCGGCAGGTCGTGGAGGGGGCGCTGCGGGACCTGTTCGCCGTGCACGAGGGCGAGACCATCGTGCACTCCTGCGCGCCGGACGTGCCCTTCGCGCTGCTGCGGCGGGCCGGGGTCGCGGGCGTCTCGTTCGATTTCTCCCTGCTCACCGAGCGCGAGGACGACACCCTCGGCGAGGCCGTCGAGGGCGGCATGAAACTCTTCGCCGGAGTGGTGGCGGGCACCGACGGCCCGTTGTCGGACCCGGGCGGTAGCGTCATGGGTGTCAGGAAGCTTTGGCGCAGGCTGGGACTGTCCCCGGGGACCCTCGCGGAGTCCGTCGTGGTCACCCCGTCGTGTGGTCTGGCGGGCGCTTCGCCCGCATATGCCCGCGCGGCGATGGCCCACTGCGTCAAGGCGGCGAGGTCGCTCGCCGACAACCCTGAGTGACGTAGAGACGGGCCCACGGGAGGACACGGCATGGCAGCCGAACAGCAGCACGGTGACGGCACGGCGGCGGACGCGGTCGCCGGAGCGGACGCGCCGGCGGCGGTGCTGGAGCAGCACGCCCTGCTCGCCGAGCAGATCGAGGAGCACCGCTTCCGGTACTACGTGAACGACCAGCCGGTCGTCACCGACGCCGAGTTCGACACCCTGCTGCGCTCGCTGGAGGCGCTGGAGGAGCAGTACCCGCAGCTGCGCACCCCCGACTCGCCCACCCAGAAGGTGGCGGGGGCCTACGTCACCGACTTCGCCTCCGTCGAGCACCGCGAGCGGCTGCTCTCCCTCGACAACGCCTTCGACGACGAGGAGTTGGCGGCCTGGGCCGAGCGGGTGGCCCGGGACGTCAACACCAGCGACTACCACTACCTGTGCGAGCTGAAGGTCGACGGCCTCGCCGTCAACCTCACCTACGAGAACGGTCGGCTGACCCGGGCCGCCACCCGCGGCGACGGCCGCACCGGCGAGGACATCACGCCCAACGTCCGCACCATCGCCGAGATCCCCGACCGGCTGGCCGGGGACCGCATCCCGGCGCTCGTCGAGATCCGCGGCGAGGTCTACTTCCCGATGGAGAAGTTCGAGGAGCTCAACGCCCGCCTGGTCGAGGCGGGCGACAAGCCCTTCGCCAACCCGCGCAACGCGGCCGCCGGTTCGCTGCGCCAGAAGGACCCCAAGGTCACCGCGACCCGCCCGCTGCACATGGTGGTCCACGGCATCGGCGCCCGCGAGGGCTTCGAGATCGACCGCCTCTCGCACGCCTACGAACTGCTCCACGAGTGGGGCCTGCCCACCGCCGAGCACAACAAGGTGGTCGCCTCCCTCGCCGAAGTCCGCGCCTTCATCGCCCACTTCGGCGAGAACCGGCACTCGGTGGCGCACGAGATCGACGGCGTCGTCGTCAAGCTCGACGAGATCCCCCTCCAGGGCCGCCTCGGCTCCACCGCGCGCGCCCCGCGCTGGGCGATCGCCTGGAAGTACGCGCCCGAAGAGGTCAACAGCAAGCTGATCGACATCAAGGTCGGCGTCGGCCGCACCGGCCGCGTCACCCCGTACGCGCAGGTCGAGCCGGTGACGGTGGCCGGGTCCGAGGTCGAGTTCGCCACCCTGCACAACCAGCAGGTGGTCAAGGCCAAGGGCGTCCTCATCGGCGACACCGTGGTCCTGCGCAAGGCCGGCGACGTCATCCCCGAGATCCTCGGCCCGGTGGTCGACCTGCGCGACGGCAGCGAGCGCCCGTTCGTGATGCCCGCCGACTGCCCCGAGTGCGGCACCCCGCTGCGCCCGATGAAGGAAGGCGACATCGACCTGCGGTGTCCCAACGCGCAGACCTGCCCCGCCCAGTTGCGCGAGCGGCTCTTCTACCTCGTCGGCCGCGAATGCCTGGACATCGAGAACTTCGGCAAGGTGGCCGCCGCCGCGCTCACCAGACCGCTGGAGCCCGCCGTCGCCCCGCTGCTGGACGAGGGCGACCTCTTCGACCTCACCATCGAAGCGCTGCTCCCCATCAAGGCGTACGTCCTCGACGCGGACAGCGGGCTGCCCAAGCGCGACCCGAAGACCGGCGAGGCCAAGGTCGTCACGGTCTTCGCCAACCAGAAGGGCGAGCCGAAGAAGAACGCCCTGGCCCTGCTGGAGAACGTGGCGGCGGCCAAGGACCGGCCGCTGGCCCGCTTCATCAACGGCCTCTCGATCCGGCACGTCGGACCGGTCGCGGCGGCCGCGCTGGCCCGCGAGTTCCGCTCCATCGAGCGCATCGAGGCGGCGACGGAGGAGGAACTGGGCGCCACCGAAGGGGTCGGCCCCATCATCGCCACCGCCCTCAAGGAGTGGTTCGCGGTCGACTGGCACCAGGAGATCCTCACCAAGTGGCGGGCCGCCGGGGTCCGGATGGAGGACGAGGCCTCGGCGCAGGAGGACGGCCCGCGCCCGCTGGAGGGACTGACCGTCGTCGTCACCGGCACGCTGGCGAGCCACACGCGCGACGGCGCCAAGGACGCCCTGCAGAGCCGCGGCGCCAAGGTGACCGGATCCGTCTCCAAGAAGACCTCCTTCGTCGTCGTCGGCGACAACCCGGGCTCCAAGTACGACAAGGCCGTCCAGTTGAAGCTCTCGATCCTGGACGACGCGGGCTTCGCGGTCCTGCTGGAACAGGGCCCCGACGCGGCGCGAGAGGCCGCCCTGCCGCTGGAGGAGCCCGCCGCGGCCCCGGACGACGCCGCCGAATCGGAGTAACGAAGGAGCGCGGGTCGAGCGGTGACGGGGCGCCCGGGCGGTCGAAGCGAACTGATGCGTGGCGTGCGTCCGTACGGGCGGGCGCACGCGGGGCGCACACGGCGGTCGCGAACGGCCGGTACCGGCCTAGCCGCAGGGCGTTGACCTGTCGGATCATCGCAAGGGTGACCCGGAAGTCCTGGTCCGGCCTCACCCGTTCGGCGGATACCGTACTGATGAGGATGGCTGGGTCGTATTCGGGCAACCGCCGCCGACCGCTGCACTTGGGAGCCTCTCCCGTCCTACTGTTGAGGGGTGCGCCCGTCGTGCACGGTTGTGGGACGCGAATCCAGCCGTGATGGCATGACATCGGGGCCATCACGAGGCAACGGCATCGCCGGCTGTGAGAGGGACGGGCATGAAACCCATCGAAAGCGCCGACCCGCCACCGGATTTCGGCGGGACGGGCGGGGAGGTGCCGTCGCTGCGGGCGGATCGGGCCGACCGTGCCACCGGACGGGGGAGCCGCGCCGAACACGCGCGCCGCGCCGGACGCGTGCCCCGGGCGGGTCGGACGCCGCGCGCCGAGCGTCCCGGACGTCCGGCCGCGACCGAGCGTCCCGCCCCGGCCGCGCGGTTCGGGGTCCTGGGCGCCCGGACCCCCGAGACCCACCCGCTCGACACCGGGGTCCCGACGGGCTCCGGCGGCGGCCAGGGCGCGCGCGTCCAGGGGTGGCGCGTCGCCGTCCCCTTCGCCGTCGTCGGCCTCTCCCTCGTGGTCCTCGTCGTCGGCATCGCCCGCGCGCTGAGCGACCGTCACCCCCTCTTCCCCGGCGGCGCCGCCGGCTGGGGACTCGCCCTGCTCACCGGCATCATCGTCGGCCACCTCGTCGCGCTCGGCCGCGACCGCTGGTGGGGCGGCACCGGCTCCGGCGCCGCCCTCACCCTCGGCGTGCTCATCCTCTACGGCTGGATCCCGGCCGGACTCGTCTCGCTCGCCGTCGTCTCCCTCGTCGGCGCCGCCCGCCGCCACCGCTGGCGCCAAGGCCTGCTGCACGGCTCCGCGGACATCCTCGGCATCGGCGCGGGGGCGCTCGTACTCGGCCTCTTCGGCCAGGCACCCAGCGTCGAGGTGCCCTGGCAGCCCACCGGTTGGGGACCCGGGGCGATCCCCGAGATCATCCTCGTCGCCCTCGCCTACCTGCTGGTCACCCGGGTGCTGCTGTGGCTCGCGCTGACCCCGCGCGGCGGCGGGCTGCCCACGGTCGCCCGCACCGCGCTCATCCGGCAGGCGTTAGTCGCCGCCGCCCTCCTCGGCATCGCCCCGCTGATCTGCGTGGTCGCCATCACCCTGCCCGTCCTGCTGCCGCTGTTCGCCGTGCCGCTGATCGCCCTCGACTCCACCCTGTGGATCGCCCGGGCGCGCGCCGAGGAGCAGCTGCGCGACCCGCTCACCGGACTGCCCAACCGGCAGTGGCTGCTGGAGCGCGCCTGGCGGGCCCTGGACGAGGCTGAACGTATCGGCACCCGCTCCGCGCTGGTCCTCATCGACCTCGACCGCTTCCGCGCCGTCAACGACACCCTCGGCCACCTCGCGGGCGACCGGCTGCTCCTGCAGATCGCCGACCGGCTCCGCCAGGCCCTGCCCGAGGACGCCGAGGTGGCCCGGCTCGGCGGCGACGAGTTCGCCGTCCTGCTGCCCGTCGCCGACTCCACCACCAGCGCCCAGCGGGTGGCCCGCCACCTCGTCGCCGAACTCAGCTCGCCGCTCGACCTCGACGGGCTCACCCTCGTCCTGGAGGCCAGCGCGGGACTCGCCGTCTTCCCCGACCACGCCCTCGACGCCGAGGGGCTGCTGCGGCGGGCCGACGTCGCGATGTACCAGGCCAAGCGGGACCGCACCGGGGTCGAGGTCTACGAGTCCAAGCGGGACAGCAACACGCCCGACCGGCTCGGCCTCCTCGGCGACCTGCGGCGCGCCCTGGACGCGGGCGAGGTGGAGCTCCACTACCAGCCCAAGGTCCGCTTCGACGGACAGGTCGCCGGGCTGGAGGCGCTCGTGCGCTGGGTGCATCCCGAGCGCGGGCGGGTCCCCCCGGACGAGTTCATCGCGATCGCCGAGACCTCCGGCCTGATGCCGCACCTGACCGAGTACGTGCTGGAGACCGCGCTGGCCCAGGTGGCCCGGTGGCGGGCCCAGGGCCTCAAGGTGCCGGTCGCGGTCAACGTCTCGCCGCGCGACGTCCACACGCCCGGCTTCGCGGGGGCGGTGGCCGCGCGCCTCGCCCGGCACGGGGTGCCCGCGAGCGGTCTCCAGCTGGAGATAACGGAGCACGTCCTGTTGGAGGACCCGCAGCGGGCCGCCGACACCATGGCGGGGCTGACCGGGCACGGCGTGAAGATGTCGCTCGACGACTTCGGGACGGGGTACTCGTCCCTGGTCCACCTGCGGCGGCTGCCGGTCAGCGAGCTGAAGATCGACCGGTCCTTCGTGGCGCGGCTGGCGGTGGACGCGCAGGACGCGGAGATCGTGCGGTGCACGGTCGACCTCGCGCACTCGCTCGGGCTGCTGGTCGTGGCCGAGGGCGTCGAGGACGACGAGACGTGGGAGCGGCTGCGGGACCTGGGCTGCGATGCGGTGCAGGGGTGGCTGGTGGCGGCCGCGATGCCGCCCGCCGAGGCGACCGCGTGGCTCCTGGCGCGGGGCGAGCGGGGCTGGCGCCGCCCGGCCGACATCACCGCGGAACTGGCCGCCGCGGCCGCCGCCCTCCCGGAGGCCCCGACCCCCTAGCCGGGCGCACCTCCGGCCGGGCCAACCCGGCCCGCCCGGCGTTCGAGGGCGTCTTCGAGCTGTGCATGCCTCCGGCGGCGCCTCAAACGCCGGCGGGGCTGGAGGTGGCTGGGCTATTCAGCCTGCCCGGCGTTTGAGGGCGTCTTTGGGGTGGTCGTCCCCCCGGCGGCGCCTCAATCGCCGACGGGGGTGGACGCGGCTGCCCCCCCCCCCCGGGAAGTAACCGTTTCGTGGGTCGGGGCCCCCGCCCCATAGGATTGGGGCCGAAACCAGAAACCCGATACACCACCCCAGAGGATCGCTGCATGCCTGGCATCACGCGCGAGGAGGTCGCCCACCTCGCTCGGCTGGCACGTCTGGAGCTCAAGAGCGAAGAGCTTGACCACTTCGCCGGACAGCTCGACGACATCATCGGCGCGGTCGCCCGCGTTTCCGAGGTCGCCGACCAAGACGTCCCGCCGACCTCCCACCCGCTCCCGCTGACGAACGTCATGCGCGCGGACGAGGTCCGTCCGTCGCTCACCCCCGCGCAGGCGCTCTCCGGGGCCCCCGCTCAGGAGCAGCAGCGTTTCAAGGTGCCGCAGATCCTGGGGGAGGACTAATCACCATGACGGACATCAACATCATCAAGCTCACGGCCGCCCAGACCGCCGAGAAGATCGCCTCCGGCGAGCTCACGGCCGTCCAGGTCACCGAGGCCCACCTCGCCCGCATCGACGCCGTCGACGAGAAGGTCCACGCCTTCCTGCACGTCGACCGCGAGGGCGCCCTCGCCCAGGCGCGCGCCGTCGACGCGAAGCGGGAGCGGGGCGAGGCGCTCGGCCCGCTGGCCGGCGTACCGCTCGCGCTCAAGGACATCTTCACCACCGTCGGGGTCCCGACCACCGTCGGTTCGAAGATCCTCGAGGGCTGGATCCCGCCCTACGACGCCACCCTGACGCGCAAGCTCAAGGAAGCCGACGTCGTCATCCTCGGCAAGACCAACATGGACGAGTTCGCCATGGGGTCGTCGACGGAGAACAGCGCCTACGGCCCCACCGGCAACCCGTGGGACCTCACCCGCATCCCCGGCGGCTCCGGCGGCGGCTCCGCGGCCGCGCTGGCCGCCTTCGAGGCCCCGCTCGCCATCGGCACGGACACCGGCGGTTCCATCCGCCAGCCCGCCGCCGTCACCGGCACCGTCGGCGTCAAGCCCACCTACGGCGGCGTCTCCCGCTACGGCATGGTGGCGTTCTCCTCGTCCCTGGACCAGGGCGGGCCCTGCGCCCGTACGGTCCTGGACGCGGCGCTCCTGCACGAGGTCATCGCCGGTCACGACCCGCTGGACTCCACCTCCATCGACGCCCCGGTCCCGCCGGTCGTCGAGGCGGCCCGCAACGGCTCCGTCGCGGGCATGCGCGTCGGCGTGGTCAAGCAGTTCTCCGGCGAGGGCTACCAGGCCGGCGTCGTCCAGCGCTTCAACGAGTCGGTCGAGCTGCTCAAGGAGCTCGGCGCCGAGATCGTCGAGCTGGACTGCCCGTCCTTCGACCTCGCGATGGCCGCGTACTACCTGATCGCGCCGTCCGAGTGCTCCTCGAACCTGGCCCGTTTCGACGCCATGCGCTACGGCCTGCGCGTCGGCGACGACGGCACCAAGTCCGCCGAGGACGTCACGGCCCTGACCCGCGAGGCCGGTTTCGGCGACGAGGTCAAGCGCCGCATCATCCTCGGTACGTACGCGCTCAGCTCCGGCTACTACGACGCGTACTACGGTTCGGCCCAGAAGGTCCGCACGCTCATCACGAAGGACTTCGAGAAGTCCTTCGAGCAGGTCGACGTGATCGTCTCCCCGACCACGCCCACCACCGCCTTCGCGATCGGTGAGCGCACCGACGACCCGCTGGCGATGTACCTCGCGGACCTGTGCACCATCCCGACCAACCTGGCCGGCAACTCCGCCATGTCGCTCCCCTGCGGCCTGGCTCCGGAGGACGGTCTCCCGGTCGGTCTGCAGATCATCGCCCCCGCCATGAAGGACGACCGGCTCTACAAGGTCGGCGCGGCCGTCGAGGCCGCCTTCGTCGCGCGCTGGGGTCACCCGCTGCTGGAGGAGGCTCCGTCCCTGTGAGTGCACTGACCAAGGCCAAAGGCTTCAAGAAGTCCAAGTCCGGTACGTACCTGTCGATCGGTACGACCGCCTTCGGCGCGCTGAGCGTGGTCAAGCAGGCCAAGAAGGCCCGCACCGAGCACGACACGTTGAAGCTGGTCGACGCCGTCGTGTCCGCCGCCGCCATCATCACCGGCCTCGCGATCCTGTACCGCGAGCTGAAGCGCCTGGGCGACGACGACGTCCTGCTCGGCTGAGAGGGAAAGTTTCACCGTGACCGTCACCGAACTCCTGTCGTACGAGGACGCCCTCGCGTCGTACGACCCCGTCATGGGCCTCGAGGTCCACGTCGAGCTGGGCACCCGCACCAAGATGTTCTGCGGTTGTTCGACCGAGCTGGGCGCCGAGCCCAACTCGCAGACCTGCCCCACCTGCCTCGGCCTGCCCGGCGCGCTCCCGGTCGTCAACGCGATCGGCATCGAGTCGGCGATCAAGATCGGTCTCGCGCTGAACTGCGAGATCGCCGAGTGGTGCCGCTTCGCCCGGAAGAACTACTTCTATCCGGACATGCCGAAGAACTTCCAGACCTCCCAGTACGACGAGCCGATCGCCTTCAACGGCTTCCTCGACGTGCAGCTGGAGGACGGCGAGATCTTCCGCGTGGAGATCGAGCGCGCCCACATGGAAGAGGACACCGGCAAGTCGCTGCACGTCGGCGGTGCCACCGGCCGCATCCACGGCGCGTCCCACTCGCTGCTGGACTACAACCGCGCGGGCATCCCGCTCATCGAGATCGTCACCAAGCCGATCGAGGGAGCGGGCGAGCGCGCCCCCGAGGTCGCCAAGGCGTACGTCGCCGAGCTGCGCGAGGTCATCAAGGCGCTGGGCGTCTCCGAGGCCCGCATGGACAAGGGCCAGATGCGCTGCGACGTGAACCTGTCGCTGCGTCCCACCCCGGAGTCCGAGTTCGGCACCCGCAGCGAGACGAAGAACGTCAACTCGCTGCGCAGCGTCGAGCGCGCGGCCCGCTTCGAGATCCAGCGCCACGCGGCGGTGCTCTCGTCGGGCGGCTCGATCCTCCAGGAGACCCGTCACTTCCACGAGGAGGACGGCTCCACCACCTCCGGCCGCATCAAGGACAACGCCGAGGACTACCGGTACTTCCCGGAGCCCGACCTCGTCCCCGTCGCCCCGGCCCGCACCTGGGTCGAGGAACTGCGCGCCGGACTCCCCGAGATGCCCCGCGTGCGCCGCAACCGGCTGCGCGAGGAGTGGGGGGTCAGCGAGCACGACATGCAGTCGATCCTCAACGCGGGCGCGGTGGACTCCATCGTCGCCACCATCGAGGCCGGCGCCGACTCGGCCGCCGCGCGCAAGTGGTGGATGGGCGAGCTGGCCCGCAACGCCAACGAGCAGGGCGTCGTCGTCGACGAGCTGCCGATCACCCCGGCGCAGGTCGCCCGGGTCGCGGCGCTCGTCGCGGGCGGCGAGCTGAACGACAAGCTCGCCCGCCAGGTCATCGAGGGCGTCCTCGCCGGCGAGGGCACCCCGGACGAGGTCGTCGAGAAGCGCGGCCTCAAGGTCGTCTCGGACGACGGCGCGCTCGGCGCGGCCGTCGACGAGGCCATCGCGGGCAACGCGGCCATCGCGGACAAGATCCGCGGCGGCAAGGTCGCGGCCGTGGGCGCGCTGGTCGGCGCGGTCATGAAGACCACGCGCGGCCAGGCGGACGCGGCGCGCGTCAAGGAACTGATCCTGGAGCGCCTGGGCGTCTCCGAGTAGGTCCGACGGGCTCCACGCGACGGCCCCGCACCGGTTCTCCGGTGCGGGGCCGTCGGCGTACCGCAGGCGCGGGGACCGCCGCGTCCCCTGCCCGCGCCTGCGCCGCTACGGGCGGCGCGGGGCGGCGAGGAATGCGAGGCGGGCCGGCTTCGCCGGGAGGTACACCTCGGGCAGGTCGATCTCGGGGAGTTCGACCTCGGGACCCAGGACGAAGCCGGTCCGCTCCAGGCGCGCGATCGCCTTCTCGTTGCGCGCGTCCGGCTCCGCGACGACGCGGACCGTGCGCCCGTCGGAGAAGACGTAGCCCATGAAGGCGGTCAGCAGCCCGGCGCTGAATCCGCGCTCGACCGCGCCGTCCGCGGGCCCGATCAGCAGGTGCACGCCGGTGTCCCCGGGCTGGACCTCGTAGCACTCGCTGACCCGGTCGGCCTCGCAGTCGTACGTCTGGAAGAGCGCCACCGGCACGCCCTCGCGCCGCGCGATGAAGGCGTGGTGCGTGTCGCGCCGGTCGACGTCCGCGTAGATCTCCTCCACCAGCTCGACGCTCGCCCCGTTCATGCCCCAGAAGCGGGCGCGCTCGTCGCTGACCCAGCGGTGGATCAACTCGGCGTCGGCGGCCGGGTCCACCGGGGTGATGGTGACCGTGCCGAAGCCCTCCACGTGCTGGGTGTGGACGGGCGCTCTGCGGGAGGTCGCGGGGGAGGTCATATCGATTCCTTGGTGAGCAGGGTCCAGTCGGTGACGACCGGTACGAGTTCGCCCCGCGCCCAGAGCGGGAGCTGGTCGAGGTGGTGCGCGGAGCCGGTGACCCCGTCCGCGCCCAGCGGGACGGCCCAGAGACTGTCCTCGCGCCGGGCCAGGTCCCAGACGTAACGGGCCGCCGACGCGCGGGAGCTGAGGTCGGTGACCCCGGGGACGGACGAGGTGGCGTTCACGCAGTCGTGGTCGCCGCCCAGCCCGGGCCAGACGGCCTCGGGGTCGTGCAGGGCCTGCCACGGCGCGAGCCGGTGGACCTCGGACCAGGCCGTGTCGGGGGCGGCCGCCGCGGCCGTCTCCTCCAGGGCGGCGCGCAGGTGCGCGGCGCGGTCGAGCGCGGGCAGCAGATCGGTGGTCAGCAGGCCCTCCAGGGCGTAACCGACCTTGGGGAGGAGGTAAAGCCAGGGGTGGAAGACCGACGGGCTGGTCGGCGCCGCGGCCAGCCCGGCGAGCGCGGGGTCGGCGGCGATCCGGCGGACGAGCGCCGTGCGCAGCGCCGCGAAGAGGGTGGCGTCGGTGCTCCCGGCCGCCATGTGCCGGTCCCAGCCGAGCAGTCGCTCGCGCAGCTTCGCGGCCTCGGGGGAGAGGCCGTCCGGTGCGGGCAGCCGGTCCAGGACGGCGGCGGCGGAGCCGAGGAAGGCGTCCCGGTGCACGTCGGCCATGTCCGGCGCGGACCAGTCGTCCGAACCGCTGAGCAGCTCCCGGATCCGGTGGGCCCGGTGCGGCGGCGCGAACTCCACGCCCAGCGGGGAGGCGATCCCGCGCGCGTTGGCCATCACCGCGAAGCCCTGCACCGGCTCGACGGGCGTCTCGGCCCAGCCCTGCCACTCGTACCCCGCTTCCCAGGCGGGCACCGGGCGCAGCCGGTTGTCCGGGTGGCGCAGCGGTACGGCGCCCGCGACCCGGTGCAGCAGGCCGCCCCCGGTGTCGGCGGCGTGCACGACGTTGACGGGCTCGGCCCATCCGTCGACCGCGCGGTCGATGTCGGCGACCGTGCGCGCGCGCAGCAGGGCCGG
Source organism: Streptomyces sp. NPDC059917 (assembly GCF_042730635.1). NCBI lineage: Bacteria > Bacillati > Actinomycetota > Actinomycetes > Kitasatosporales > Streptomycetaceae > Streptomyces > Streptomyces sp. NPDC059917. The sequence continues at coordinate 40,208 of NZ_JBHWLC010000037.1, read as the reverse complement.
GAGCGCGGCGAAGCCGAGGTCCGCGCGGACCCGGGCCGGGTAGCGCAGGCTGACGCTCTGGTCGGGGGTGTCGATGACGACCGGGCCGCGGGCGGTCTCCAGCACCTCGACCTCGACCTCGGTGGGGGCCGCGCCGTCGGCGCCCGCGACCGTGATGGTCTCGGTGTGGCGGGCGACGGGCTCGGTGGCGCCGTCCGGGCCGAGGGCCTCGACGCGCTCGCCCGTGGCGTCGGTGACCCGGGTGAGCCGCTCGACGTACAGGTCCTGGTAGTCGGCCATGGCGTTGGTGATCGCCCAGGCGACGGAGCCGGTGTGGCCGAAGTGCGCCAGGCCCGGGACCCCGGGGACGGCCAGGCCGACCACGTCGAACTCGGGGCAGGCTAGGCGGATCTGCTGGTAGACCCCCGGGTCCTCGATGAAGCGGTGCGGATCGCCCGCGATGATCGCGGAGCCGGTGGAGGTGCGCTCGCCCGGTACGAGCCAGCCGTTGCTGCCCGCGGTGCCGGGGCCGTCGGTCGCGAACAGGGTGATGGCCTCGTCGCCGAGGGCGGCGGCGACCTGGGCGCGCCAGAGCTTGGTGGGGAACCCGGCGAACAGGACGTGGGTGGCGAGCCAGATCCCGAGCGGGACCCAGGGCTCCCAGGGGGTGTGCAGCAGGCCGGTGCGGGCGAACCGCTCGTCGCGGGCCGCGCCGGCGGCCATGCCGTCGTTGACCCCGTCGACGTACGCCCGTACCCACGCGGCGGTGTCGGCGTCGAGCGCCTCGAAGCAACGGCGGGCGGTGTCGTCGAGCCGGCACTGGCGGGCGAAGGTGTCCCAGGCGACCTCGCCGGCGCCGAGGAAGGCGGCGGTGGAACCCTGCGACCGGCGCCGCTCCACCTCCAGCTGCCAGGCGCGGTCCAGGGCGGTGGTCCGGCCCTGGGCGTAGGAGAGGCGCAGGCCGTCGGCGGCGCGCAGATGGGGAACGCCCCATGCGTCCCGATAGCGGGCGTGGTCGTCGACGGGGGCGTCCTCCGGAGCGGTCTCCGGGCCCGAATTGGTAACGCTGCTCACACTGTTCCCCAAGTGCATTAGGTTAGGCTGGCCTAACTATAAGGCCGAAAACGTGTGCCAGGGGAAGTCAGGGGAAGGGCGGACATGGGCGTTGCCAAAGGCTGGGAGGGCGTGGTCCTCAAGCTGCTGCGGGGCAAGGACTTCACGTTCACGGTGACGGGGGCGGAACAGGTCACGGAGAACTACCGCCGCGTCCACCTCTCGGACGGCGGCCTGCTCGCCGCCGCGGGGGAGTCGCTGCACCCGACGATGTGGGTGCGCGTGTGGTTCGAGAGCGAGGGCAAGCCGCACCAGCGGGCCTACACCCTGGTGGACCCCGACCCGGCCGCGGGCACCTTCACCCTCGAGTTCGCCCTGCACGACGGGGTCGCCAGCCGCTGGGCGCGCGACGCGAAGCCCGGTGACACCATCGACGCCACGGTGCACGGAACCGGCTTCACCGCGCCCGCCCCGGCGCCCGAGCGGCTGCTGGTGATCGGCGACGCCGCCTCGCTGCCCGCCATCAACTCCCTGCTGGACGCCTTCCCGCAGACCCCGGCCACCATCTGGTTCGAGACGCAGCACGACTCGGACGCCGACCTGCCGGTCCGCGCGGACGCGGCGCGCCACGAGGTGCGCCGGGTCGCCCGCGGGGGATCGGCCCTGGTGGAGAAGGTCAAGGAGCAGCTGCCGGAGCTGATCGACGACCCGGCTTCCGCCTACGTGTGGCTGGCGTGCGACACGACGACCACGCGGACGCTGACGTCGTACCTGCGCAAGGAGCTGGCCCTGCCCAAGCAGCGGGTCAACGGCCTCGGCTACTGGCGGGCCGCCTAGCGGAGGCCGGGACCGGGGCCGGAGCCGCGGGTCGCGGGCCGCGGGTCGGACCCGTGGCCCGGCCGGCGCCCCGTGCTCAGGCGCCGGTGGTGCCGTCGACGGCCTCGCGCAGGAGGTCGGCGTGGCCGCTGTGCCGGGCGTACTCGTGGATCAGGTGCTGCATCACCAGGCGCAGCGAGACGTCCGCCTCCCACTTGTCGAAGTAGGCCGTCACGTCGAGGGAGTCGGCCTCGGCCTCGAACCGGCGGGAGAAGGCGATCTCCGCCTCCCACGCGGCGAAGGCCTCGGCGCGGGTGGAGGTGGAGGCGTCGTACGCCTCCTGGAAGTCGTGCTTGTCGGACCAGACGTGCGCCACGTCCTCGCCCGCCAGCACGCGCCGGAACCAGTGGCGCTCCACCTCGGCCATGTGCCGCACGAGGCCGAGCAGGGTGAGGGTCGAGGGCGGCGACGCCGGCAGGCGCAGCTCCTCGTCGGTGAGGCCCTCGCACTTCATGAAGAGCGTGGCGCGATGGAAGTCGAGGAAGCCGCGCAGGGTTTCGCGCTCGGTGCCGGTCAGTGGGGGTGCGATGCGATCCATGCCGCTGATCTTGCCCGCCCGGCCCGGCGGGAGGAAGGGGCGCGGGGCCGAACCCGCGGTGGCCCGGCCGCGCCACCGCTCGGGGCCGCTACGTCCCGACCCGGACGTACGGCACCGTCACCCCCAGCACCCCGAACCCCAGCCGCTCCAGGATCGGGCGGCTCTCGCTCGACGCGTCCACCTGGAGGTAGGGGATGCCCAGCTCGGCCGCCGCGAGCGCGCGGTGGGCCACCAGGGCGCGGTAGATGCCCTTGCCCCGCCACTGCGGCGCGGTGCCGCCGCCCCACAGGCCCGCGAAGGAAGCGCCCGGGGTGATCTCCATCCGCGCGGAGCTGACCGGCTGGCCGTCCGCCATCGCGACCACGGCCAGGATCGTCTCCGGGGCCTGGGTCACCTGCGTGATCAGCGCGTGCCGGATCCGCGGCCGGTTCTCGCCGAAGGCCTGGGCGTGGACGTCCATCATCAGGTCGACGCCCTCGACGTCCGTCACGTTCACCAGCGTCACCCCCTCGGGCGTCGCCACCTCGCGCGCGATGTCCGCGACCCGCGCCACCATCAGCGTCTCGGGCGGCTCCGGCACGAAGCCAGCGGCCAGCAGGCGCGCGCCCAGGTCCGCCGGGGCGTCGTAGTCGTACATCTTCCACTCGAACTCCGGCACCTCGCGGCTCTCGAAGTAGGCGATCTGCGCCGCGATCCGCGCGTCCGCGGTGTCCTCGTCGAGATCCGACCAGAGCACCCCGTTCCAGCCCGGGCCGCGCGAGACGCGCCGTACGACGTCCCCGTCGTGCTCCACCAGGGAACGGTCCCCGTCCGACCGCGCCCCGCGGCGGGCCTCGGCGTCGAACAGGGCCCTCACTACCTCAAGATCCATCGTCATCCGTGCAGCTCAGCAGGCAATATGCCATCAACGCAAGTGCATTAGCCTCCCCACATGACCGATGCGACCGATCGCACCCGCCGCCCCGTCCCCGCACCTTCGGACGGGCTCGTCCACACCGGCCGGGCGGGCCCCGAGGCCGCCGCCGACCGCGGATGGCTCCTCGGCCACTTCAAGGCCGCCGACGACCCCCGGCACAGCGCGGACGTCGAGATCAAGTGGGGCGTCCACCCGAAGGGCGAGGAGCGCGCCCAGTGGGTGACGGGCGAGGAGCGCACCGCGCTGCAGGTCCTCATCAGCGGGCGGTTCCGGCTGGAGTTCCCCGGGCGGACCGTGGTCCTCGCCGAACAGGGGGACTACGTGATCTGGGGACGCGGAGTGGACCACTCCTGGCACGCGGAGGAGGACGCCGTCGTCCTCACCGTGCGTTGGCCCTCGCTCCCGGGGTACCGGGCGGACGGGGGCGCGGGGGAGTAGGGACCACCGGGCGGGCGGTCCGGGGTCCTTGGTGAGGGGGTCGCGGGGCCCTTGGTGAGGGGACGAGGTCCCGGTCCCGTCCCGTTCCCCCTCCACAACCTGTGACGATGCCCACGAAGCGGGCCAACGATCACCAATCGTTGAGATCGTGACGGTGTAGACCACCTCGGGCATACGCGTTCTTTCCGACGGGCTGTTCCCCGGCAAAGGATCCGAACCACCAGGGAGCACGTTCGTTGGCAGCAATCGCACGGTGGTGCATGCGGCACCGCCTCGTCGCCGTCATGCTCTGGCTGTTGGCCTTCGGCGCCACCGCGGCGGCCGCCGCGAGCGCCGGACCCGCCTTCTCCAACGACTACGAAGTCCCCGGCACCGAGTCCGGCAGGGCCCACGCCCTGCTGCGCGAGGGCTTCCACGGCCAGGGCGGTGACACCGACACCATCGTGTGGCGGACCCCGGAGCACGAGAACGCCCGCTCGCCCGAGGTCCAACAGCGCATGAGCCGGGCCCTCGACGCGGTCGCCGCACTGCCCGGAGTCGGCTCGGTCGTCGGCCCGTACGGCCCCGAAGGCGCGGCCCGCATCAGCGCGGACGGGCGCACCGCCTACGCCGTCGTCACCTTCGACCGGCCGGCCGACGCGGTCCCCAAGGCACAGGCCAAGGCGGTCCTGGCCGCCGCGAAGAACCCCGCCACCGAACGCGACGGCCTCCAGGTCGAGCTCGGCGGCCGGGCCATCGGCCTCACCGAGGCCCCCTCGGCCCACCTCGCCGAAGTGCTGGGCGTCGCCGTCGCCGGAGTCGTCCTCTTCCTCGCCTTCGGCTCGCTCGCCGCCAGCCTGCTGCCCCTGGCGACCGCCCTGGTCAGCGTCGGCACCGCGTACTTCGGCATCACCCTGCTCGGGCACGCCATGCCGGTCGCCGACTTCGCCCCGATGCTGGGCACCCTGGTCGGGCTCGGCGTCGGCATCGACTACGCGCTCTTCATCGTCACCCGGCACCGCAAGGGCCTGCGGCGCGGCCTGTCCGTCGACGAGGCCGCCCGCGCCGCCGTCGCCACCACCGGCCGGGCCGTCGTCTTCGCCGGGGCCACCGTCTGCATCGCGCTGCTCGGCATGCTGGTCCTGCGCCTGAACTTCCTCAACGGGGTCGCCCTGGCCGCCTCGCTCACCGTCGTCCTGACGGTCGCCGCCTCGGTCACGCTGCTGCCCGCGCTCCTCTCGTACATCGGCATGCGCGCCCTGTCCCGCCGCGAGCGCCGCAAGCTCGCCGCCGACGGCCCGCAGCCGGAGCCGCCCACCGGCTTCGCCGCCCGCTGGTCCGCCTTCGTGGAACGCCGGCCCAAACTGCTCGGCGCGCTAGCCGCCGCGGTCATGGTCGTCCTGGCGCTGCCCACCCTCTCCCTCCACCTCGGCACCTCCGACCAGGGCAACAACCCGGCCGCCTCCACCACCCGGCAGGCCTACGACCTGCTCGCCGACGGCTTCGGCCCCGGCGTGAACGGCCCGCTCAGCCTCGTCGCCCGGCTCGACGGCCCGGCGGACCGCGTCGCCCTCGACCGCCTCGGCGAGACCCTGCGCACCACCCCCGGCGTCGCGGCCGCGGGACCGGCCGTCTTCAACCGGAGCGGGGACACCGCGGTCCTGACGGTCGTGCCGACCTCCGCCCCGCAGTCGCGGGACACCAGCGACCTGGTCGACCGGTTGCGCCAGGACGTCATCCCGCGCGCCGAGCGCGGCCACACCATGGACGTCCACGTCGGCGGCGTGACGGCGGGCTACGACGACTTCGCCGGAGTCATCATCGGGAAGCTGCCCCTCTTCGTCGGCGTCGTCATCGCCCTCGGCTGCGTCCTGCTCCTCCTCGCCTTCCGGTCCATCGGCATCCCGCTCAAGGCGGCCGCCATGAACGTCGCCGCCGTCGCCTCGTCCTTCGGCGTCGTCGTCGCGGTCTTCCAGTGGGGCTGGGGCAGCGAACTGCTGGGCCTGGGCAGTGCGGGCCCGATCGAACCCTTCCTGCCGGTGATCATGGTCTCCGTCCTCTTCGGGCTGTCCATGGACTACCAGGTCTTCCTGGTCAGCCGGATGTACGAGGAGTGGTTGGAGACCGGTGACAACCGGCGGGCGGTCCGGGTCGGCCTCGCCGAGACCAGCCGCGTGATCAACTCGGCGGCGGTCATCATGATCTCCGTCTTCCTCGCCTTCGTCCTCAGCGGCGACCGGTTGATCGCCATGTTCGGCATCGCCCTCGCCGTCGCCGTCGCCCTCGACGCCTTCGTCCTGCGCACCCTGCTCGTGCCCGCCCTCATGCACATGCTCGGCGGCGCCAACTGGTGGATCCCCGGCTGGCTCGATCGCCGACTGCCCAAGATCAGCATCGAACCTCCCGAGTGCCGCTCCCGTGCGACACTGCCCGCGCAGCGCAGCACGACCGACGAACCGGCTGCCTCGCCCCGCTGACGCGCAGGGCCGGGCACCACAGGAGCCGAAGGAACCCGCATGTTCTCGATACACCTGGCCGACGACGCCCAGCTGTTCCCCCTGGAGATCCGGCACGCCGAAGAGTTCTTCGCACACATGGAGCGCGGCCGCGCGTACATCGGGGAGCACATCGGCTTCCCCGACGCCGCCACCGACCTCGCGTCGGCCCGCACCCTGCTGGGGAACTACGCCCAGAAGGCGGCCACCGACACGGGCCGGCTCTACGGCATCCGGGTCGACGGCACCCTCGTCGGCGGGGTCCTCTTCCGGACCTTCGACGCGGACGGCGGCACCTGCGAGATCGGCTGCTGGCTGGAGCCCGCCGCCGCCGGACGCGGCCTGATCACCAAGGCCTGCGGGGTCCTGATCGACTACGCGTTCCGGGAGCGCGGCATGCACCGCATCGAGTGGCACGCCTCCGCCCTCAACACCAAGAGCCTCGCCGTCGCCCAGCGCCTCGGCATGACCCGCGAGGGCGTCCTGCGCGAGAGCCACCGCCACCGCGGCGTCCTCCAGAACACCGAGATCTGGGCCCTTCTCGCCCACGAATGGGACGCGGCCCGACAGGGCTGAGCCCGCGGACCGGCGCGCCCGTCCGACCGCGGTCGGACGGGTCGCCCGGACCCGCGGACCCGGGCGGCGGACCCCCGCGGGCGCCCCGGCGGACAGCCGCACATGCGGCTCTCAGGAACCTCTCAGATACGCCGCCTACGGTGCCCCGCATGGACACCACGAAGACCCCCGCCCAGAACGCGCCCGAGTCGGACTCCAAGGAGTCGGCCGAGGCCACCGCCACCGCGACCACCGCCACCGATGCCGAGGTCAGCGACATCGCGGACGTGGTCGGCGCCCCCGACGGCGAACTGGACGAGGAGTCCGACGCGTTCCTGGACCAGGACGTCGAGGACCGCCCCACCGGCGTCTTCGCCGCCGCCGCGGCCATCGCCGGCGCCGGTCTCTCCCTCGTGGCCCTCAGCGGCACCTGGGTCGCCCGGGTGATCACCGAGCGCCAGGGCCTCATAGGCCAGATCGATTCGGTCAACGCCACCTCGACCGAGCAGAAGATCCAGGCCCTGTACAGCGACGGCTGGCACATGACCGCCCTCGTCAACGGCGTCTTCTCCACGATCGCCCTCCTCATCGGCATGTTCGTGCTGGTCGGTCCCTCCTTCGGCGCCCCCGGCCGGGTCAACCCGCAGTGGGTCAAGGCCGCCTCCTGGGTCGCCGTCGCGCTCGGCGTCATCGGCGTGCTGATCTTCGGCCTCATGTACTTCGACGTCCTCTTCCCCCTCCCCAAGGCCGCGCCCGCCGCCTAGGCCCCACCCCTGGGCAGCGCCCAGGAGCCACTCCCTAGGCCGCCGGGCGGGCGCGCACCCCGCCTTAGTCCGCCCGGCGCCCCGGGGCCACCCGCCTAAGGCCCCCGACCGCACCGAGATGCGGCATGCGCCCGATGCCCGCGCACCCCCTGGGACGAGATTCTTGGATCACACCGAACGAGGTGTCCGAGAAACAGGACCAGGGAGTACGAGATGTTCGTGTACGAGATCGCCATCGCCCACCGCGACGAGCTCATCCGTGAGGCCGCCGAGTACCGCCAGGTGCGCCTGGCCAAGGCCCGGTTCGGGCGCCGCGCCTTCTCTCTCAAGAAGGCCTCGGAAAGGCCGGTGAGGGAGACCCGCAGCCGGTTCACCCCGGCCGCGTAACCCGCGCCACGCACCACGTGATCTGACACGTGATGAGAAGCGCACCAATATCCGGTGTCACTCCCCAGCAACGCTGTGCGATGCTCGGCGGCGTGGAGACCAGATCTGTCAGCCCGGTGTTCGTCGGCCGCGCCGACGAACTGGCCGTACTCACCGACGCACTGACCCGGGCCGCGGGCCCGGAACCGCAGGCCCTCCTCATCGGGGGCGAGGCCGGGGTCGGCAAGACCCGCCTCACCGAGGAGTTCCTCGCCGAGGCCGAGCGGCGCGGCGCCGTCGTCGCCGTCGGCGGCTGTGTGGAGATAGGGGCGGAGGGTCTTCCCTTCGCCCCCTTCTCCGCCGCCCTGCGCAGCCTGCGCCGCCAGCTCCCCGAGCAGCTGACCGCCGCCGCCGCGGGCCAGGAGGACGAGCTCGCCCGGATCCTCCCCGAACTCGGCGAGACCCCCCGCGGACCGCACGACGAGGAGAGCACCGCCCGGCTCTTCGAGCTGACCGTACGCCTGCTGGAACGCCTCGCCGCCGACCGCACCGTCGTCATCGTCCTGGAAGACCTGCACTGGTCGGACACCTCGACCCGGCACCTCCTCGCCTACCTCCTGCGCACCCTCTCCACCGGCCGGCTCGTCGTCGTCGCCACCTACCGGGCCGACGACATCCACCGCCGCCACCCGCTGCGCCCGCTGCTCGCCGAACTCGACCGGCTGCGCTCCGTCCAGCGCATCGAACTCTCCCGCTTCAACCGCGCCGAAGTACGCCGCCAGCTCGCCGGGATCCTGGCCGCGCCGCCCGAAGAGGCACTGGTCGAGACCGTCTTCGACCGCTCCGACGGCAACGCCTTCTTCGTCGAGGAACTGGTCGCCTGCCGCGAGAGCGGCTGCCGCACCGGCCTCACCGAATCCCTGCGCGACCTGCTGCTCGTGCGCGTCGAGGTACTGCCCGACGCCGCCCAGCGCGTGGTGCGCATCGTCGCCGAAGGCGGCTCCACCGTCGAACACGAGCTCCTCCTCGCCGTCGCCCAGCTGCCCGAGGACGCCCTGATCGAGGCGCTGCGCGCCGCCGTCGGCGCCAACATCCTGCTGGCCAGCGCCGACCGGGACGGCTACCGCTTCCGGCACTCCCTCGTCCGCGAAGCCGTCAGCGACGACCTGCTGCCGGGCGAACGGGCCCGCGTCAACCGCCGCTACGCACAGGCCATGGAGGCTGACGAGAACCTCGTCTGCAGCTCGGAGCGGACCATCCGGCTCGCGAGCTACTGGTACTACGCCAACGATCCGGCCAAGGCCCTGCCCGCCGCGCTGGCCGCCTCCGTTACCGCCCGCCGCCGACACGCCTACTCCGAACAGCTGCGGCTGCTGGACCGGGCCATCGACCTGTGGGAGAGCGCGCCCGCCGAGGTCCGCGCGGAGCTGCGCCCGGCGGACTACACCGAGGTGTACCCGCCCTGCGGCTGCGACCCGGAGACGACCCCGCTGCGCCGCCTCGACCTGCTGGCCGAGGCCACCGTCGCGGCCCGCTTCGGCGGGGAGCGCGATCGCGCCCTGAAGATAACCAAGATGGCCCTGCGGGTGCTGGAGGACGAGGACGACCCGCTGCGCTCCGCCTGGTTCTGGACCGAGCGCTCCAAGCTGGTCGCCAGCCTGGGCCGCGGCGACGGCTGGGCCGAACTGAGCACCGCCCAGGAACTCGTCCAGGGGCTGCCCCCGTCCCACGTGCACGCCGAGGTGCTCTCCCGCGCCGCCGGTTGGGGCATGATCCACAACCCCGGCCTCGACAACATCGCGGCCGCCGAACGCGCCGTCGAGTACGCGCGGATGGTCGGCGCCCAGGAAGTCGAACTGCACTCCCGCATCACCCTGGGCTCCCTGCTCGCGGACGCCGGGGACGTGGCGGGCGGGCTCGCCCTGATGGAGGAGGTCAAGGAACGGGCCGCCGAACTCGGCCTGGCCATGCTCTCGGGTCGTGTTCACATCAATCTCACCTCTCAGCTCGAAAACAACGGCCGCTCGCGGGAAGCGGTGGAACTCGCGGAAGCGGGCGTCCAACTCGTCGGAGCCTCCCGGCTCCTGGATTCCGAGGCCTGGGTCCGCGGCAACATGGCGGAGAGCCTCTACAGCCTCGGCCGCTGGGACGAGGCCACCGAGGCGGCCCAACGCACCCTGCGCGTCAGCCAGAGCGCCGCCCCGCGCGGCATGGCCTCGGCGCGCCTGTCCTACCTCGCCCTGGCCCGCGGCGACGTGGCCGGCGCCGCCGAGTGGCTCGCCGCCGCCCACCAGCACTTCGGCACCCACGACGCCCAGCCCCAGCACCGGATCCCGATGTACCGCCTGGCCGTCGGCCTGGCCGCGCTGGAGGGCCGGATCACCGACGTCCGCACCGAGGTCGCCGAGGCGATCGGCGCCGGATTCCCGCTCGGCCACCACCGCTACGCCTGGCCCCTGCTCCTGGCCGCCGCCTCCGCCGAGGCCGACGCCCGGGGCCTCCCGGCCGCCGCCGCGGGCCACGAGGAGGCCGTACGGACCCTGCGCCGGGCCATGGCCGACCTGGCCGCCCCGGTGCCGCTGTGGGCCGCCCACGCCGACTTCGTCCGCGCCGAACTGCTGCGCGCCGAGGACCGCGACACCCCCGCCGACTGGACCGCCGTCGAGGCCGCGATCGAGCCGCTGGACCGCCCGTACCTGCTGGCCCGGGCCCGCCACCGGGTCGCCGAGTCACTGCTGGCCACGGGCGGCGACCGCGAGCACGCCGCCGCACTCGTGCGCGCGGCCCACGCCACCGCCGAGCAGCTGGGCTCGCTCCGGCTCCGCGACGACCTGGCGCTGCTCGCCCGGCGCGGCCGCCTCCAGCTCACCGCCCCCGACGAGGGCGCCGCCCCGGCCCCCACCGGGCCCGACACCGACCCGGTCGAGAGCCTGGGCCTGACCAGCCGCGAGCGGGACGTGCTGCGCCTGGTCGCGGCGGGCCACAGCAACCGTCAGATCGCCGAGGAGCTCTTCATCTCCCCGAAGACGGCCAGCGTCCACGTCTCGAACATCCTGGCCAAGCTGGGCGTCGCCGGCCGCGGCGAGGCGGCAGCCCTCGCCCACCGCCTGCGCCTGTTCGCCCCCGTCCCCTCCTGAGGCAGCGGCTCCCGGCCCCGGCTCCGGCTCCCGGCCCCGGCGGTCGGGAGCGGCGGGCCCCCGGGATCGGCGGACCCCCCGGGATCGGTGGGCGGCCGGGAGCGGCGGGCTACCGGACCGTCAGGCTCAGGATCCGGTCGTCCCCCGCCTCGGGCGTCCCGCGCCCGTCCGTCTCGCTCGTGACCAGCAGCAGCTTGTCCCCGCCCAGGGGCACCACCGTCCGCAGGCGCCCGTACGCCCCCTGGAGGAAGGCCTCGGGCTCCGCGAGCGCCTTGGTGCCGTCCAGCGGGATCCGCCACAGCCGGGCGCCCTTGAGCCCCGCCATCCAGATCGAGCCCTGTGCGAAGGCGATCCCGCTCGGTGAGGCGTCATCGGTCTTCCACTGGGCCACCGGGTCGATGAGACCGGGCTTGCCCGCCTTCCCCTCGGCATCGGGCCAGCCGTAGTTGCCGCCGGGCTGGATCAGATTCAGCTCGTCCCAGGTGTCCTGGCCGAACTCCGAGGCCCACAGCCGCTTGTCCTTGTCCCAGGCCAGCCCCTGCACATTGCGGTGACCGTAGGAGTAGACGACCGAATCGGCCTCCGGATTCCCGTGCACGGGCTGTCCGTCCGGGGTCATCCGGATGATCTTCCCGCCCAGCGACTTCTTGTCCTGGGCGAGCCCGGTCTCCCCGGTCTCGCCCGTCCCCGCGTAGAGCATCTTGTCCGGGCCGAAGGCGATCCGGCCGCCGTTGTGCACGAGTCCCTTGGGGATCCCCCGGAACACGGTGTCGGGGGCGCCCAGTTGCTGGCCGGGCTGTCTCTGCTCGTCGTACCTGAGCCGGGCGATCCGGTTGTCGGACTCCGTCGTGAAGTACGCGTAGACCAGGTGGTCCGAGGCGTACGAGGGGGACAGGGCCAGGCCGAGCAGCCCGCCCTCGCCGCCCGGGGCCACCCCGGAGACCTTGCCGATCTCCGTCGCCTTGCCCGTCTTCGCGTCGACCCGGGTGATCGTGCCCTTGTCCCGCGAGGCGACCAACAGGTCCCCGCCCGGCAACGGGGCCACGCCCCACGGCGATTCCAGGCCCTTGGCCACCTCGCCGGACACCGTCACCGACCCCTTCGCCGGTGGCCCCGGGGTCGGGGCCCCCGCGGAGGCGGAACCACCCGAAGGGCTCGCCCCCCGCGCCGGTGGCGAGGAACCCGCCGTGGCCCCGGACCCCGGCCCGCCGGCCGGAGCGCACCCGGCCACCACCAACGCCCCGCAGCCGACCAAGGCCACGGCCGCCCACACACCCCGTCCAGCCCCGCTCCGTACCGCCGCGCTCCCTGCCGCGCCGCGGCCCCGCATCGCTCCCGCACCCATCGCCCTGCTCCCTTCGCCTGCCCACTGCCCGTCGATCCTGCCGGTCACCAGTCTCAACAGCCGCCGCCGTCGCCGAAGTTCCACACCTTCGTACACTCGATCGAGTGGGGATGGACGGCTCCGAACGGGGAAGAGGCCGATCGGACGGCCCGGCGGACCACCGCGTCCCGGTCAGTCCCAGGCCCCCACCGCCACCGGCAGCGCCGCGACCTCCTCCAGGTCCAGCGCCGTCAGCCGCACCTCCGCGGCCCCCGCGTTCTCCGCCGCCCAGGACGCCCGCTCCGCCCCCGGCACCGGCACCACCTGCGGCCCCTGGGCCAGTACCCACGCCAGCGCCACCTGGGCCACCGTCGCGGGCCGCCCGCCCGGCCCCTCGTGCCGCCGGGCTATCCGCCGCAGCCCCGCGACCAGCACCTGGTTCGCCGCCATCGCGTCCGCCGTGAACCGCGGGTGCCGGGCCCGCGCGTCCGCCTCCTCGAAGCCCTGCCCCGGCGTCAGCGTCCCGGTCAGGAAGCCGCTGCCCACCGGCATCGCCGCCAGCAGCCCCACCCCGCGCGTCCGGCACCACGGCAGCAGCTGCCAGGCCGCCTCCGGCGACCACACCGACAGCTCCGCCTGCACCGCGCTCACCGGGAACACCTGCTGCATCCGGTCCAGGTGGCGCAGGGTCGCCGTGTAGGCACGGTCCCCGAGCCGCCCCGCCCCGGGCCCCGCGCCCGCCCCCAGCGCGCAGAACCCCAACGCGCGCACCTTGCCTGCCCCGACCAGGTCGGCCATGGCCCCCCAGGTCTCCTCCACCGGCACGTCGGGATCCACCCGGTGCAACTGGTAGAGGTCTATGACGTCGGTCCGCAGCCGGCGCAGCGAGGCGTCGCACGCCCGCCGCACGTACCCGGGCCGCCCGTCGGCCACCACGTGCTGGTCGCCCGCCCGCAGCCCGACCTTGGCCGAGACGAATGCCTCCGCCCGGCGCTCCTGGAGCACCCGCCCCACCAGCAGCTCGTTGGTGTAGGGCCCGTAGATGTCGGCCGTGTCCAGCAGGCTGGCGCCCAGATCCAGCGCTGTGTGCACCGTCCGCAGCGATTCCTCGCTCCGGCGCCCCGAGGCGGCGTACCCCCAGCTCATCGGCATGCAGCCGAGCCCGATGGCACCCACCGTCAGAGCCGATGCCCCGATCGACCTGCGCTCCACTCCTGGGTCCCCCTCCCGGTCCGCCACACAAACTAACGGCTCGACCGGGATCGCTTCGCATAGCCTCGCGATCATGACTTCAAAGACCGAGGACGTCTGGCTGCCCTTCCCCGCCGAGGAGATCGAGGGTCTCCCCGACGCGTACCGCTACCGGCACTGGGACGGCGAGGAGGAGTTCCCGGCCGACCCTGCGGCCTGCGTCTTCTACGTCACCCCCTACATGAAGTCCCCGGAAGTCACCCTGCGCCCGCTCGCGCACATGCCCGACCTGCGCGTGGTGCAGACCCTGACCGCGGGCATCGACCACGTCCTGGGCGGCCTCGACGACCTGCGGCCCGGCGTGCACCTGTGCAACGCCCGCGGCGTCCACGAGGCCAGTACGGCCGAGCTGGCGCTCACCCTCGTCCTCGCCTCCCTGCGCGGGATCCCCGGCATGGTCCGCGGCCAGGACCGCGAGGAGTGGCGCTCGGGCTTCTACGACGCCCTCGCCGACCGGACCGTCCTCGTCGTCGGCTACGGATCGATCGGCGCCGCCATCGAGGACCGGCTCGCCCCCTTCGAGTGCGCGCGGATCATCCGCGTCGCCCGCTCGGCGCGCACCGCCCCGCACGGCCCCGTGCACGCCCTCGCCGACCTGCCGGGGCTGCTGCCGCAGGCCGACGTGGTGATCCTCTCCACCCCGCTCACCGAGGACACCCGGGGGCTCGCGGGGGCCGGGTTCCTGGCCCGTATGCGGGACGGCGCGCTGCTCGTCAACGTCGCGCGCGGAGGGGTCGTGGACACCAACTCCCTGTTGAAGGAAGTGGAGTCGGGGCGGCTGCGGGCGGCCCTCGACGTCACCGACCCCGAACCGCTGCCCCAGGGGCACCCCCTCTGGCATGCTCCGAATGTCCTGATCACCCCTCATGTGGGGGGCAGCAGTTCCGCTTTCGAGCCACGGGCGAAGCGACTGGTGGTCCGCCAGCTCACCGCACTGGCCGCCGGCGAGCCGCTCGCGAACACGGTGCTGACCACGGGCTGAGCCCGCTCCGCGCACCCCGCGTAGTCGCGCGAGCGCGGCGCGTGTCCACAACTCCCCTGGTGGTGACGGAGAGTAGAGCTTCTATGTCCCTGAGTGACGAAAGTGGTGTATCGTCCGGACCAAGGGGCTGCAGCGCGTTGGTCTGGCGCTGGGGAGTGATTCAGACATTTTGGGGGGCGACGGGCGATGTACGGCCAATGGGCGAACGATCCGACGCGGCGCGACCGCCGAAAGCGACGACAGTGCGTGCCGAAACCGGCCACCGGGGCGGACCGGTGAGCGCCCCCGGGGCCCTGCTGACCCGGCCGCCCGCCGTCAGTGGCGGCCGGGGCCTGGCGGCGCAGCTCCTCCTCGCCGTGATCAGCGCCGGCTATGCCGTAGGGGCCGCGGTCGGCTGGGGGACCAAGGAAGCCGCCGAGATCATGGGCGACTTCGGCCTCAGCGGCGCGGGCTTACTGGCCGCGGTCTCCTGCTTCCACTACGCGAGGACCATCGGCCGCCGTGAACGCCCCGCCTGGCTGCTGTTCGCGTTCTCCTCGCTCATGGCGGCCGTCGGCAACCTCGTCTGGGGCTGGTACGAGGTCGTCCTCGGCCAGGACGTGCCGAAACCCTCGGTCGCCGACTTCGCCTTCCTCTGCTTCGCACCGTCCGCGATCGTGGGACTCCTCGTCCTCGCCAAGCGCCCCGTCACCCGGGCCGGATGGGTCTGCCTCGCACTCGACTCCTGGCTGATCGCCGGATCCCTGCTGACCCTGTCCTGGAGCCTGGCCCTCGCGCACGCCGCCCGGACCGCCCAGTCGGGCGCCCTCGGCAGCGTCCCGCGCGCCGCACTGTCCCTGGCCTACCCGCTGCTGGACATCGCGCTCGTCTCCATGGTGCTGGTCCTGCACTTCCGCCGCTCCGCGACCAACCGCTCGGCCGTCAACACGGCCATCGCGGCCCTCGCGCTCACCGTGCTCAGCGACGCCCTCTTCACCTCGCCGCTGTTGAGCGCCCACTACCAGTCCGGCCAGCTGCTCGACGCGGGCTGGTTCGCCGGTTCGCTGCTCCTGGCCTACGCGCCCTGGGGCGCCCGGCGGATGCAGCCGCTCCCCGAGGCACCTCGCCCCGCGCCCGCCCCGCGCCCGCGCCCGCGGCGCGGCGCCGGGGGAGCGGGACGTGCGGCGGCGGCCCGCCGGGGCGCCGCGCACGGCGCCGGCGAGCAGCTCTCCGCGCACGCGCGCGAAGACCGCCCGGTCAGCCGCCCGATCACCGGGTCGCTGCCCGCGCTGACCCCGTACCTCGCCGCCGCCGTGTGCACCCTCGGCATCCTCTACAACGTGATCGAGGGCCGGAAGGTCGACCGCATGGTCGTCTTCACCGGCTGCACCGTCGTGCTCGCCCTGGTCATCCGGCAGGGCATCATGCTCCTCGACAACATCGCGCTGACCCAGGAACTTGCCCAGAAGGAGAACCACTTCCGCTCCCTGGTCCAGGGTTCCAGCGACGTGATCATGATCGCCGCGCCCACCGGGATACTGCGCTACGTCAGCCCCGCCGCCGCCGGGGTCTACGGCCGCGACGCCGAGGAACTGGTCGGCAGCGAGCTCTCCGCCCTCATCCACCCCGAGGACCTCGGCCGGGTGGTCCACGAGGTGCGCCGGTTCCTCGCCGCGCCACCGGCCGAGGAGCCCACCACCCGCATCGAATGCCGCTTCAAGTCCGGCGGCGGCGAGTGGCTCAACGTGGAGTCCACCGTCAACCGGCACCAGGGCGGGCTCATCCTCAACAGCCGGGACGTCACCGAGCGGGTCCGGCTCCAGGCCCAGCTCCAGCACAGCGCCGAGCACGACCCGCTGACCGACCTGCCCAACCGGGCCCTGTTCACCCGCCGGGTCCGCCAGGCCCTCACCGGCCGCCGGGCCGGGGACCACAGCACCGCGGTGCTCTTCATCGACCTGGACGGCTTCAAGGCCGTGAACGACACCATCGGCCACCAGGCGGGCGACGAACTGCTCGTCGAGGCCGCCCGCCGCCTCCAGGACTCCGTCCGGGCCGGTGACACCGCGGCCCGGCTCGGCGGGGACGAGTTCGCCGCCCTGATCCTCGGCGACGGCAACCGGGACCGCTCCGCCCGCGAGTACCAGGTCCACGAGATCGCCGACCGCCTGCGGACCACGCTCTCCCAGCCCTACCGGATCGCGGGCAGCGAGGTCCGGGTCGCCGCCAGCATCGGCGTGGCCTTCGCCGACCCCGGCATCACCCCTTCGGACCTGATGCGCAATGCGGATCTGGCCATGTACCGGGCGAAGGCCGGCGGCAAGAACCGGGTGGAGCTGTACGCGCCCCAGATGCAGGCCGAGGTGGTCCGCAAGGCGGAGCTGGCCGGGCGGCTGCGCACCGCGCTCCACGAGGGCGAGTTCGCGCTGCTCCACCAGCCCGTCGTCTGCCTCGGCAACGGCGCGGTCACGGCGGTGGCCGCGCAGGCCCGCTGGCGGTCGGCCCAGGGGATCCTCTTCACCCCCGCGGAATTCCTCCGGGTGGCCGAGTACAGCGAGGGCGCGGCGGGCCCCGGCGGGGCCGCGGGACCGGCCGGGACCGCCGCGCCGGACGCCACCCGGACCGCCGAGCTGAGCCGCTGGCTGCTGGAGGAGGCGGTGGACCAGGCGGCCGACCGCCACCGCTCCGGGCACGACGTACCGGTGGCCGTCCGGATGACCGCCCAGCGGCTCCTGGACCGGTCGATGCCGGGCGGCTCGGTGGAATCCCTGCTGACCCGCTACGGGCTGCCGCCCGACGCGTTGGTGATCGAGCTGGCGGACAGCGACCCCAGAGTCCCCTTCGACGAGCTGGAGCGCCGCCTGACGGCCTTGCGGCGGCTCGGCGTCCGAATCGCCCTGGACGGCTTCGGCAGCGGTTACGCGGCCATCAGCGCCCTCCGCAGGCTCCCCGTCGACGTGCTCAAGCTGGACCGGGGCCTGGTCGAAGGTGTGGTCGAATCGCCCAGGCTGCACAAGATCACCGCAGGTCTGTTGCGGATCGCAAACGATCTGGGAATGCAGTCGGTGGCCGACGGGGTGGACCTCCCCGAGCAGCTCATGGCGCTGCGCGCGATGGGCTGCACACACGGCCAGGGGATGGCCTTCTCCGGGCCTCTCGATGAGTACCGGCTGCGCCGCGCGCTCGTGCGCGGTACGTTCCCTGTACCGGGCGCGGCGGTTCATCCCGCCTTGGCCGGCGGGTCCCTCGGGGGCTCGATGGCCGTCCATAGGGGCTCAAATAATGAGACGCCCGTCCCACCCGCTTGACATCGACCTCCCGCCGGAGGGAGGGTCAGTGCCATGCGCACCCGAATTCTCGTACTTGGAAAGCGCGTCGGCTGAAGCAGGGTCAATCATGCCCCCGCTCACTGCACCCGACGCGCTCCCCTCGCTTGCCTCCCGGCACGAGGGGTTTTTTGTTGCACTGGCACACACCGAACCCTCGCAAAAACCCTCAGCTTCGAGAAGAGAATGCCGATGACCGAGCAGGCCACCGGGGCCCACCATCCGCAGCCGCGGGCCCGTAACGGCGGATCCCACACCGCCGCAGTTGAGCACGTCACGGGTGCGCAGTCCCTCATCCGCTCTCTCGAAGAGGTGGGGTGCGACACCGTCTTCGGCATTCCGGGCGGCGCCATCCTCCCCGCGTACGACCCGATGATGGACAGCCGCAAGGTCCGTCACATCCTGGTCCGCCACGAGCAGGGCGCCGGTCACGCCGCCACCGGATACGCGCAGGCCACCGGCAAGGTCGGCGTCTGCATGGCGACCTCCGGGCCCGGCGCCACCAACCTCGTCACCCCGATCGCCGACGCGCACATGGACTCCGTGCCGCTGGTCGCGATCACCGGTCAGGTCTCCTCCAAGGCGATCGGCACCGACGCCTTCCAGGAGGCGGACATCGTCGGCATCACGATGCCGATCACCAAGCACAACTTCCTGGTCACCAAGGCCGAGGACATCCCGCGCACGATCGCCGAGGCGTTCCACATCGCCTCCACCGGCCGCCCGGGACCGGTCCTGGTCGACATCGCCAAGGACGCCCTCCAGGCGAAGACCACCTTCAGCTGGCCGCCGCACCAGGACCTCCCGGGCTACCGGCCGGTCACCAAGCCGCACGCCAAGCAGATCCGCGAGGCCGCCAAGCTCATCTGTCAGGCCAAGCGCCCGGTCCTGTACGTCGGCGGCGGCGTCATGAAGTCCGGCGCCACCGCCGAACTGAAGGTCCTGGCCGAGCTGACCGGCGTCCCGGTCACCACCACCCTGATGGCGCTCGGCTCCTTCCCCGACAGCCACCCGCTGCACGTGGGCATGCCCGGCATGCACGGCGCCGTCACCGCGGTCACCGCGCTGCAGAAGGCGGACCTGCTGATCGCGCTGGGCACCCGCTTCGACGACCGCGTGACCGGCAAGCTGGACAGCTTCGCCCCCTTCGCGAAGATCATCCACGCGGACATCGACCCGGCCGAGATCGGCAAGAACCGGGCCGTCGACGTCCCGATCGTCGGCGACGCCCGCGAGGTCATCGCCGACCTGGTCCAGGCCGTCCAGTCCGAGCACACCGACGGCCACGCGGGCGACTACACCGCCTGGTGGAAGGACCTCAACCGCTGGCGCGAGACCTACCCGCTGGGCTACGACCTGCCCGAGGACGGCATGCTCTCGCCGCAGCAGGTCATCGAGCGGATCGGCGCGCTCGCGCCGAAGAGCACGATCTTCGCGGCGGGCGTCGGCCAGCACCAGATGTGGGCCTCGCACTTCGTCAACTACGAGGAGCCCCGCACCTGGCTGAACTCCGGCGGCGCCGGAACCATGGGCTACGCGGTCCCGGCCGCGATGGGCGCCAAGGTCGGCATGCCGGAGCGCACGGTCTGGGCGATCGACGGTGACGGCTGCTTCCAGATGACCAATCAGGAACTGGTCACCTGCGCGCTGAACAACATCCCGATCAAGGTCGCGATCATCAACAACGGCGCCCTGGGCATGGTCCGCCAGTGGCAGACGCTGTTCTACAACCAGCGCTACTCCAACACCGTCCTGCACGCCGACGAGACCGGCCAGGGCACCGCGGTCGGCTCGCAGCTCGGCGAGTCCAGCGCCCCCCGCAAGGGCACCCGCGTCCCGGACTTCGTCAAGCTGTCCGAGGCCATGGGCTGCGTGGCGCTGCGTTGCGAGGACCCGGCCGACCTGGACAAGGTCATCGCCGAGGCCAACGCGATCAACGACCGTACGGTGGTCATCGACTTCATCGTCCACGAGGACGCCATGGTGTGGCCGATGGTCGCCGCCGGCACCTCGAACGACGAGGTCCTGGCCGCCCGGGGCGTCCGTCCCGACTTCGGCGACAACGAAGACGACTGAGCGAAGAGCGAAAGAGAGAACGACCGACATGTCCAAGCACACGCTCTCCGTCCTGGTCGAGAACACGCCCGGCATCCTCGCCCGGATCGCCGCGCTGTTCTCCCGCCGCGGGTTCAACATCGACTCGCTGGCGGTCGGTGTCACGGAGCACCCCGACATCTCCCGCATCACCATCGTCGTCAACGTCGAGGACCTGCCGCTCGAGCAGGTGACCAAGCAGCTCAACAAGCTGGTCAACGTGCTCAAGATCGTCGAGCTGGAGCAGCACCACGCGATCGAGCGCGAGCTCGTCCTGGTGAAGGTCCGCGCCGACAACGAGACCCGCTCGCAGATCGTCGAGATCGTGCAGCTGTTCCGCGCCAAGACGGTCGACGTCTCCCCGGATGCCGTCACCATCGAGGCGACCGGCGGCACGGACAAGCTCGGCGCGATGCTGAAGATGCTGGAGCCCTTCGGCATCAAGGAACTCGTGCAGTCCGGCACGATCGCCATAGGGCGTGGCGGCCGGTCCATCACGGACCGCAGCCTGCGCGCGCTCGACCGCAGCGCCTGAGCCGTTCTTCCCCCTCGCCCGGCGACAGAGCCCTCTGCTCGCATAGCGAGACTTGAAACCTGATATTCCGTTCCCCGCCGTACGGTGGGAGCAACACCAGCGCACCAAGGAGATATCCCAGTGGCCGAGCTGTTCTACGAGAACGACGCCGACCTGTCCATCATCCAGGGCCGCAAGGTCGCGGTCATTGGCTACGGCAGCCAGGGCCACGCCCACGCGCTGTCCCTGCGCGACTCCGGTGTCGACGTCCGCGTCGGCCTCCAGGAGGGCTCCAAGTCCAAGGCCAAGGCCGAGGAGCAGGGCCTGACGGTCGTCTCCGTTGCCGAGGCCTCGGCCTGGGCCGACGTCATCATGATCCTCACCCCGGACCCGATCCAGGCCGAGGTCTACGAGGCGTCCATCAAGGACAACCTGAAGGCCGGCGACGCGCTCTTCTTCGGTCACGGCTTCAACATCCGCTACGGCTTCATCCAGCCGCCGGCGGACGTGGACGTCGCCCTCGTCGCCCCGAAGGGCCCGGGCCACCTGGTCCGTCGCCAGTACGAAGAGGGCCGCGGCGTTCCGTGTATCGCGGCGGTCGAGCAGGACGCGACCGGCAAGGCCTTCGACCTGGCCCTGTCCTACGCGGCCGGCATCGGCGGCACCCGCGCCGGCGTCATCAAGACCACCTTCACCGAGGAGACCGAGACCGACCTGTTCGGTGAGCAGGCCGTCCTCTGCGGTGGCGCCTCCGCCCTGGTCAAGGCCGGTTTCGAGACCCTGACCGAGGCCGGTTACCAGCCGGAGATCGCGTACTTCGAGTGCCTCCACGAGCTGAAGCTCATCGTGGACCTCATGTACGAGGGCGGCCTGGAGAAGATGCGCTGGTCGGTCTCCGAGACCGCCGAGTGGGGCGACTACATCACCGGCCCGCGCGTCATCACCGACGCCACCAAGGCCGAGATGAAGAAGGTCCTCGCCGAGATCCAGGACGGCACCTTCGCCAACAACTGGATGGCCGAGTACAAGGCCGGTCTGCCGAAGTACAACGAGTACAAGAAGGCCGACGAGGAGCACCTGCTCGAGACGACCGGCAAGAAGCTGCGCAAGCTGATGAGCTGGGTCGACAACGACGAGAGCTGAGCCGTTCGCGGCGGGGCCGGGACGCACCGTTCCGGCCCCGCCGCGTACCCGCACCACCGGATTCCGGCCTTCCGGGTACGTGCCTTGTCCACCCCGTCCAACCACGGACGGGTGATCCTTCCGGACAGGCGGAAAAGCGGTCCCGCAACGCGATTACACTGCTCAACACAACGCGTCAGGCCCACAGTGTCGTGCGTCTTCCACGCGGCTACCCCCTCCACGCCTGCGGCCGTCGGGACGGCCGTCCGCACTGGACTTGTGAGGACCCACGTGAGCTCGAAACCTGTCGTACTCATCGCCGAAGAGCTGTCGCCCGCCACCGTCGAGGCTCTCGGCCCCGACTTCGAGATCCGGCACTGCAACGGCGCCGATCGCGCGGAGCTGCTGCCCGCCATCGTCGACGCCGACGCGATCCTGGTGCGCTCCGCCACCAAGGTCGATGCCGAGGCCATCGCCGCCGCGAAGAAGCTGAGGGTCGTCGCCCGCGCGGGCGTCGGTCTGGACAACGTCGACGTCTCGTCCGCCACCAAGGCCGGCGTGATGGTCGTGAACGCTCCGACCTCCAACATCGTCACCGCCGCCGAGCTGGCCTGTGGTCTGCTCGTCGCCACCGCGCGCAACATCCCGCAGGCCAACACCGCTCTGAAGAACGGCGAGTGGAAGCGGAACAAGTACACCGGTGTCGAGCTGAGCGAGAAGACCCTCGGTGTCGTCGGCCTCGGCCGCATCGGCGTCCTGGTCGCCCAGCGCATGTCGGCCTTCGGCATGAAGATCGTCGCCTACGACCCCTACGTACAGCCCGCGCGCGCCGCCCAGATGGGCGTCAAGATGCTGACGCTGGACGAGCTGCTGGAGGTCGCCGACTTCATCACCGTGCACCTGCCCAAGACCCCGGAGACCCTCGGTCTCATCGGTGACGAGGCTCTGCACAAGGTGAAGCCGTCGGTCCGCATCGTCAACGCCGCCCGCGGCGGGATCGTGGACGAGGCCGCGCTGTACTCCGCCATCAAGGAGGGCCGCGTCGCCGGCGCCGGTCTCGACGTGTACGCGAAGGAACCCTGCACGGATTCCCCGCTGTTCGAGCTGGACCAGGTCGTCTGCACCCCGCACCTCGGCGCGTCCACGGACGAGGCCCAGGAGAAGGCCGGCATCGCGGTCGCCAAGTCGGTGCGCCTCGCCCTCGCCGGCGAGCTCGTCCCCGACGCGGTCAACGTGCAGGGCGGGGTCATCGCCGAGGACGTGCGTCCCGGCCTGCCGCTCGCCGAGAAGCTCGGCCGCATCTTCACCGCCCTTGCGGGCGAGGTCGCGGTCCGCCTCGACGTCGAGGTCTGCGGCGAGATCACCCAGCACGACGTGAAGGTGCTCGAACTCTCCGCGCTCAAGGGCGTGTTCGAGGACGTCGTCGACGAGACGGTCTCCTACGTCAACGCGCCCCTGTTCGCCCAGGAGCGCGGTGTCGAGGTGCGCCTGACCACCTCCTCGGAGTCCCCGGACCACCGCAACGTGGTCACCGTGCGCGGCACCCTGTCGGACGGTCAGGAGATCTCGGTCTCCGGCACCCTCGCCGGTCCCAAGCACCTGCAGAAGATCGTCGGCATCGGCGAGTACGACGTGGACCTCTCGCTCGCCGACCATATGGTCGTCCTGCGCTACACCGACCGCCCCGGCGTGGTCGGCGCGGTCGGCCGACTGCTGGGCGAAGGCGGCCTGAACATCGCGGGCATGCAGGTCGCCCGTGCCGAGGAGGGCGGCGAGGCGCTCGGTGTGCTCACCGTGGACGCCGAGGTGCCGGTGGAGGTCCTCGCGGCCATCTCCGAGGAGATCGGCGCGGTCTCCGCCCGCTCCGTCAACCTGGGCTGACCGCAGCACCGCACGAACGTGTGAAACAAGGGCCCGGGGTCGCTCCCGGGCCCTTGTTCCGTAAAAGGACCGAAGGGCAGGGGGCGTCCCATGGACACGGCAGGTCTGGCGGAAGCCCGCATCGACGACACGGGCAACGTCCTGGTCGCGCCCGCGGCCCTGCGGGACGACGACGCGGTCAAGGGCTTCTTCGGGAGCACGATCACGCCGCGGGAACTCGGTTCCGGTGCGGTCGACCTCGCGGGCAAGACCGTCTACCTGTGCGGCGACGCGTCCGGGATCGACGGCCGCCGACTGGGCGAGGCCGCCCGGGTGTTCGTCGTACGGGAGCTGTCGCACGGGTACCGCGAGGACTCCGACGCGCCGTGGCCCGTCGTGGACCTCGGCCGGGTCCCCCTGCGCGTGCACGGCGTCGGCGCGTACTACCGCCGCTTCTTCCGTCCCGGCGACGACCACTTCGGGCGGATCCGCGCGGAGCACGCGTTCCAGTCCCTGACGGAGTCCACCAAGCCCGGAACGGCCCATCGCAGCGGCATCTATCTGACGCCCGTCACGCGCGACGGCGACGCACTGCACTTCCGCCTGCTGCGGTGCTCCACGAACCTCTCGGGGCCGACCGAGGGCTTCGGGCCGACCGACGCGCACATCGTCGACGCCCTGAACCGCGAGGCCGCCTCCGTCTTCCGCGACCAGGCACCGCTGAACCACGTCCTCGCCCAGATCTACCACAACACCCGTGCCACGGACGGGCGCAAGCAGTCCAAGGCCAAGATCTCGGCCCATGCCGACAAGACCAAGGACATGCCCGGCAACGGGATCATGGCCTTCTGCACCTTCTACGACCGGGTCGACGGGCTCCAGCCCCTCGCCGCCGACGCCTTCGACCGCGGGGTGAAGGGCGTCAGCGGGCTGACCACCCTCCGCTTCCGCCTCAAGGAGCCGACCGGAGAACTCGACGGGGACGCCTTCCCCCAGCAGTTCAGCCTGACCCTCCATCCCGGCTCCGTGTTCTTCATGCCGCTGTCCACCAACCGGCTGTACACGCACGAGATCAGGCCCTCGGCCCTGGCGCCCGATCTGCTCCCGACCCGACTGGGCTACGTGGTGCGCTGTTCCGGCGCCGAGGCCGTCCACGAGAACGGCCGTACCTTCCTCAAGGCGCCCGGGGGCCCGGTGGAGCTCGGGCCCCCCACCCAGGCCGGGCTGGACGAGCTGCGCAGGCTGTACGCCGAGGAGAACAGGAGCGCGGCCCGCGTCGACTACGGCGACGCGTTCTCCTTCAGCATGAACACGGGGGACTACCTTGCCCCCCGAGCCTAGGATCTCCGACGCGGTCCGCTCGTACCTCGTGCCGACCGAGGAGGACCTCTTCGCGGAGCTGTCCGCATCGGCTCGCTGGGAGGACGTGGGCAAGGGCCGGCGCGGCGCCGTGCTCGTCAGGACCGACGCGGCCGGCGGGGTGCCCCTGGTGCGCACCACCACGTCGTACCGGGTGCCGGCGCAGCGCTTCCGGGCCGTGCACGACCGGCTCGCGGAGCGGATCCGGGAACGCGCGGCGCTGCCGGTCGGTTTCAACAACGCCCTCATGGAGCGCTACACGAACGCCTACACGACCATGGGCAGCCATAGCGACCAGGCCCTCGACCTGGCCGACGGGTCCTTCATCGCGGTCTTCTCCTGCTACCGCCATCCCGGAGCGGACCCGTCGCGGAGGCTGATCTTCGAGTCGAAGGGGCCCGGGGGAGAGCGGTTCGAGATTCCCCTCGCCCACCACGGCGTCGTCGTGTTCTCCGTCGACGCGAACCGGCGGCTCAAGCACAAGATCGTGCTGGACGCCCCGGCCCGGGCGGCGGACGACGAATGGCTGGGCGTCACCTTCCGCACGTCGAAGACCTTCGTCCGGTTCCGCGACGGGCACGCGTACCTCCCGCAGGGAGCGCGCCTGGTGCCGGCCGGGGACGAGGAGCGCCGCGCGTTCTACCGCATGCGGCGCCGGGAGAACACGGAACCGGACTTCGTCTACCCCCCGCTGGCCCACACCGTCAGCGAGAGCGATCTGCTGGCGCCCGACTGACTCAGCCGTGCAGCCGGGAGGCCTTCAGGGCCATGTGGAGCAACAGCCGGTCCTCGCCCGCGTCGAGGTCCAGACCGGTCAGCTTCTCCACCCGGGCCAGCCGGTAGTACAGGGTCTGGCGGTGGATGCCCAGGGCCGCCGCCGTCCGGCCCGCCTGACCGGCGCAGTCGAGGTACACCTCCGCCGTACGGGCCAACTCGGCGTGGGCCGGTGCCAGCAGGGCGCGGGTCGCCGGGTCGTCCCTGGCCAGCTCCGGGGCCTCGGCCAGGGCCGCCAGCATCCGGTACGGGCCGATCTGCGACCACTGGGCCACGGGCCCCAGCCCGGGCTGGGCCGCCGCCGCCCGGGCCGCGGCCACCGCCTGCTCCCAGGCGTCCGGGAGCCCGGCCAGGCCGGTCCGGGGCAGCCCGACCCCGGCGGTCGCGGTCCCGGCCAGCAGCCGGGTCGCCGTCGTGAGCGCCGGGGTCGGCTGGTCCGCGGTCCGCAGCCGCACCAGCACCGCCAGCGCGAACCCGGAGGGCCCCTCGCCGCCGTCCCCGCCGGTCCGGGGGACCAGGCAGACGGCCGCCGCGCCCGGCACCGACGGCGGGGCCTGCCCGCTCCAGGGCGCCACGCAGACCACCGCGTGCGGCCCCTCCGCGCCCGGCCCCAGGGCCACCCGCAGGGCGGCCACCGCCATGTCCCGCTGCCAGCCGCGCCCGGCGGTGACCAGCGCGCGGAACTCGCGGGACAGGTCGGCCCCCGCCTTCGCCTCCTCGGCCATCAGGACGCCGATCCGCTCGGCCACCTCCATCGCCGCGGCCAGCTGCTCCGGCCCGGGCCCGGGCTCGGCGTCCAGGAGCCACACGTAGCCCTGGGCGATGCCCCGGTAGCGCACGGGCAGGCAGATCCGGCCGCGGAAGACCCCGGCCTCGGGCGCCGCGGGGATCCGGACGGGCGCGGTGGCCCGGGTGATGCCGAACCCCTCGAACCAGGCCCGTACGGCCGCCGTCGACTGGCGGGTCAGGATCGAGCGGGTCCGTACCGGGTCCATGGCGAGGTCGTCCTCGCTGTCGTGCGCGCCGAAGGCGATGAGGCGGAAGTCCCGGTTCTCCAGCGTCGCCGGGGCGCCGAGCAGCGCGGAGATCTCGTCCACCAGGTCCTGGTAATCGCCTTTCACCCGGACATTCTCCCACCCTCCCGTTCATGTTTCAGACATATGTATGAGATCGCGGCAACGGATGCGTGACAGCTGTCGATGGCAGAGGATCGAGGCGATCTCTAGGTTTCACGGTGGTCTTACTTGCGATTCTTTTACTTCTGCCACCCGTTGGAGGTGCCCGTGCTGGGTCCCGCGATCCTTGCCGCTTCGCGCAGCGACAAGATGCGCCGCATCGTTTCCGCCGCTCCGGTGACCAAGCCCGTGGTGAACCGGTTCATCCCGGGTGAGACGGTCGACCAGGTCATCCCGATCGTGGTGGACCTCACGCAGAAGGGCCTGGAGGTCACCCTCGACGTCGTCGGTGAGGACATCACCACCGTCGAGCAGTCGCACGCCGCCCGCGACGCCTACCTCCAGCTCATCGAGCACCTCGCCGAGCTGGGCCTGGGCGAGACGGTCGAGATGTCGGTCAAGCTCTCCATGTTCGGCCAGGCGCTGGAAGGCGGCCACGAGCTGGCCCTCGCCAACGTCCGCCCGGTCGTCGAGGCCGCCGCCGCCATCGGCACCACCGTCACGCTGGACGCCGAGGACCACACCACCCTCGACTCGATGTTCGCCATCCACGAGGAGCTGCGCCGCGACTTCCCGCAGACCGGCTGCGTGATCCAGGCGTACCTCTTCCGCACCGAGGCCGACGCCCGCCGCCTGGCCGCCGCCGGCAGCCGCGTCCGCATCGTGAAGGGCGCCTACAAGGAGCCCGCCGAGGTCGCCTACCAGAACAAGGCCGAGACGGACAAGGCGTACGTCCGCATCCTGAAGACGCTGATGGAGGGCGAGGGCTACCCGATGATCGGGTCCCACGACCCGCGCCTGATCGCCATCGCCCAGGAACTGGCCCGCCAGGCCGGACGCAAGCCCGACGAGTACGAGTTCCAGATGCTGTACGGCATCCGCAGCGACGAGCACCTGCGCCTGGCCGCCGAGGGCCACCGGATGCGCGTCTACACGGCGTACGGCACGGACTGGTACGGCTACTTCATGCGCCGCCTCGCGGAGAAGCCGGCCAACCTGCTCTTCTTCGTCCGCTCGATGATCACCAAGAACTAGCCGCGAACCGAGAACTAGCTCAAGGAGTTACCAGCCCCATGGATGCTGTGACCCAGGTCCCCGCGCCGGTCAACGAGCCGGTCCACTCGTACGCCCCCGGCACCCCGGAGCGCGCACGTCTCGAATTCCAGCTCAAGCAGCTGGCCGAGAACCCGATCGACCTGCCGATGACCATCAACGGCGAGAAGCGGATGGGCGGCGGCGACCGCTTCGACGTCGTGCAGCCGCACGACCACAAGTCCGTCATCGGTACCTACGCCAACGCCACCCAGGCCGACGCGCAGGAGGCCATCGACGCCGCCCTCGCCGCCGCCCCGGCCTGGCGCGCGATGGACTTCGACGACCGCGCCGCGATCATCCTGCGCGCCGCCGAGCTGCTGTCCGGCCCGTGGCGCGAGAAGCTGGCCGCCTCCACCATGCTCGGCCAGTCGAAGACCGCCCAGCAGGCGGAGATCGACACCCCGTGCGAGCTGGTCGACTTCTGGCGCTTCAACGTCCACTTCGCCCGCCAGATCCTGGCCGAGCAGCCGGTCGCGAACTCCGCCGGCGTGTGGAACCGCAGCGACCACCGCCCGCTCGAGGGCTTCGTCTACGCGATCACGCCCTTCAACTTCACGGCCATCGCGGGCAACCTGCCGACCGCCCCGGCCCTGATGGGCAACGTGGTCCTGTGGAAGCCGTCCCCGACCCAGACCCACTCCGCGGTCCTCCTCATGGAGCTGCTGGAGGCCGCCGGTCTGCCCAAGGGCGTCATCAACCTGGTCACCGGCGACGGCATCGCCGTCTCCGAGGTGGCGCTGAACCACCCCGAGCTGGCCGGCATCCACTTCACCGGCTCGACCAAGACCTTCCAGTACCTGTGGAAGACGGTCGGCAACAACATCGAGAACTTCAAGTCCTACCCGCGCCTGGTCGGCGAGACCGGCGGCAAGGACTTCGTCGTCGCGCACCCGTCCGCGGACCGCGGCATCCTGAAGACCGCCCTGACCCGCGGCTCCTTCGAGTTCCAGGGCCAGAAGTGCTCGGCCTCCTCGCGCGCCTACGTTCCGGCCTCGATCTGGAACGACGGCTTCAAGGAGGAGTTCGCGGCCGAGGTCGACGGCATCACCATGGGTGACGTCCGCGACCTGTCGAACTTCATCGGCGCGGTCATCGACGAGCGCTCCTTCGCGAAGAACAAGGCCGCGATCGACCGTGCGAAGGCCGACCCGACCTGCGAGATCGTCGCCGGTGGCACGTACGACGACGCGGAGGGCTACTTCGTCCGCCCGACCGTCATCGCCTGCACCGACCCGGCGAACGAGGTCTTCACGACCGAGTACTTCGGTCCGATCCTCGCCGTCCACGTCTACGAGGACGACGCCTTCGACGCGATGCTGGAGCAGATGGAGTCGGTGTCGGCGTACGCGCTGACCGGCGCCGTCATCGCCCAGGACCGCTACGCGGCGGCCGACGCGATGGAGAAGCTCCGCTTCGCCGCGGGCAACTTCTACATCAACGACAAGTCCACCGGCGCCGTCGTCGGCCAGCAGCCCTTCGGCGGCGGCCGCGCGTCCGGTACGAACGACAAGGCGGGCGCGGCCTCCAACCTGCTGCGCTGGACCTCGACGCGCTCCATCAAGGAGACCCTGGTCCCGCCGACCGAGTACGGCTACCCCCACATGGGCTGATGCCCGTACGGGCCGCTCCGCGGCCCCGCTGAACCCCGCCCCCGCTCCGGTACCC
The DNA here is from genome assembly GCF_042730635.1 of Streptomyces sp. NPDC059917. NCBI lineage: Bacteria > Bacillati > Actinomycetota > Actinomycetes > Kitasatosporales > Streptomycetaceae > Streptomyces > Streptomyces sp. NPDC059917. The sequence goes on along the minus strand of NZ_JBHWLC010000037.1, from coordinate 10,592 downwards.
CCAAGTCCGGAGCGGGGGCGGTCCCAGTTTCCGCGGTCGTGGTGTGCGCCGGTCAGGGCACGAGCACGACCTTGCCGAGGTTGCGCCGCCCCTCGATGACGGCGTGCGCGCGGGCGGCCTCGGCCAGCGGGATCTCGGCGTGCACCGCCGGGCGCAGGACGCCCCGCTCCCACAGCTCCCACAGCTCGCGCAGCCAGCGGGCGTACACCTCGGGCTTCCCGCGCGCGATCACCGCCATCTGGAAGCCGATCACCGACGCGCCGCGCACCAGCAGCTCGTACGCCTCCACCGTGCCCCCGCCGGAGCCGAAGGCCACCAGCCGCCCGCCCGGGGCGAGCGCGCGGACCGCGGGGCCGAGCAGCGCGCCGCCGACCCCGTCGAGGACCACGTCGTACGGGTCCCCCCAGTCGGCGGCGTCGTAGGTCACCACCTCGTCGGCGCCCAGGGCGCGCACGAAGTCCGCCTTGTCGGGGCTGCCGACCGCCGCGACCACGCGCTTCGCCCCGCCCGCCCGGGCGTACTGCAGGGCCAGCGAGCCGACCGCGCTCGCGGCGGCGGTGACCAGCACCGACCCACCGGGCGCGGGGGAGCCCGCCTCGTGGGCCCCGCGCGCCACCAGCCCGCTGCGGACCAGGGCGATCGCGGTGGCGGCGCCCGCCGCGTCCGGGATCCGGGAGGCGAAGGCGGCCGGTACGACGGCGTACTCGGCGTAGGCGTGCGCGAAGCAGAGCCCGGTCACCCGCTCCCCGACCGCGAAGTCCGCGCCCTCGCCCACCGCCTCCACGACGCCCGCGACCTCGCCGCCGAGCGGCACCGGGCCGTCGCCGTCGCGGACCTTGCGGACGGTCGGCAGGGTCACCCCGATCGCCTCGGCGCGCAGCAGCACCTCCCCGGGACCGGGCGCGGGCACCTCCACCCGCTCCGTGAAGAGCACCTCGGGACCGCCGTTGACCTCGAACCGGACGCGCAGCATGCGTCGCTCCCCCCTGTGACCTCGATGAACGTCACAGGGTACGGAAGCCCTCCCGATGGGCCGTCATCCGGTGCTAGCCTGGCGGGAGTTGTCGTGCACGGCGACACGCTCCACAACTCGGGCCCGGCTTCCCGAGGGGGCGAAGGGCTCTGGCGAGTTCCCGTGCGGGGTGGATGCTTCATGCAGGGGATACGCGACCTCTACGCGTCCGTGCCGGGACGGGGGCCCCGAGGAGACGTATGTCCCGGCGCACCGACAACCGCCACCGTGTGGCCACCCTCTGCCGCGAGGCCACGGGCCTGCCGCACCACATCTGCCTCCAGTGGGCCGCCGACGGCCTGATCTCGCGCGCTCTCCCCGTCCCCGACGCGGAGAGCCCCGCGCAGCGGGCCTTCGAGGCGCGGGTGGTGGTCGCCCTGGCCGACGCGCTGACCTACGAGCCGACGTACGGCGCGCTCCTGGGGATCACGGCGGTGCGGCCCACCGCCTCCGGGCTCGGGATCGAGCTGGATCCGCGGACGTCGCACCAGGTGTTCGCCGCCTTGATGCCGATGTTCGACGCCGCGAGCGGCGCCCTCGACGGGGTGCCGGGCCTGCGCCGGGACCACCGCGGGGACGGCGGACTCCACCTGCGGTGCGCGGCGGGCGGCGGAGCCATCCGGCTGCTGCCGTCCGCGCCCGCCTGGCAACGGCCCCTGAGCCGGGCGGGCGCGATCGCCCTGGGGTACGGGGACACCCCGCTGCACGGCGTCGAACGGGCGCGCCTGGACGACTGGGACCGCGGCACGGCCGCCCGGGACCGGCTGCTCAGCCGGGTCCTGCGGCGCCCGCGGGTGCTCAACGCCGTCGGCGCGGCGCACGGCCGGGCGAACACCTACGGCCACGGACGCTCGGACCTCGTCATCGAGTGGGACGCCGATCCGGGGATCGCGGCGGTGGAGCGCGGGCTCCGGCGCAGCGGGCTGGCCGCCCCGGCCCCCGGGGCCGGCCCGCCCGACCCGCCCGCGGCCGGGATCATCAGCCTGGGCGGGGCCAGGCTCGTCCTGCGGACCACCGGGGAGGTGTGTCCCGCGTGCTGAGCGCAGCGATCGTGGCGGCGGCCGTGCTGGGGGTGGCCAAGGTGGTGCGGGACTGGCTGGTGTTGCGGCAGGTGCGGGCGGCCATGGAGGGGTGCTCCGCCGAGGACCGGGTGCGGATCGGGATGCGGCTGGCCGCGACCCTCGGCGGGCGGCAGGAGCCGCCCGCCGACGGCGCCGGGGACGCCTAGACCTCGACCATGACCTGGTCCAAGGACTTGCGCAGGAGGTCGGGGACCTCGCAGTCGGCGGCGGGGTAGCCGACCGGGATGACCGCGAAGGCCTTCTCGTTCTCGGGGCGGTTCAGGACGTGGCTGAGGAAGCGCATCGGGCTCGGCGTGTGGATCAGCGCCGCCAGCCCGCTCAGGTGCAGGGCGGACAGCAGCATGCCCACCGCTATGCCGACCGACTCGTCGACGTAGTAGTGCTTGCGCTTGGCGCCGTCGGGGCCGAGCCAGTAGCGCTGCTGGAAGACCACGATCAGCGCGGGCGCGTCGGTCAGGTGCGTCTTGACCGCGTCCGTGCCGATGGGGCGCAGGGCCGCGAGCCACTCGTCGCCGAGGCGGCCGTCGTAGGACAGCTGCTCCTCCTGCTCGGCCGCCGCGCGGATCTGTGCGCGCACGGCCGGGTCCTTGACCACGACGAAGGTCCACGGCTGCTGGTGCGCCCCGGACGGCGCGGTCGCGGCGCAGGCGATCGCGTCCCGGACGGCCTGCTCGGGCACGGGGTCGGCGGAGAAGTGGCGCACCGTGCGCCGCTGGTCCATCCGCTCCCGCAAGTCGGCGGCGCGCGCGAGGGTTTCGGGGGCGGGCATCCGCTCGGGCCGGTAGGCGACGGCGCGGTAGGGCTCGCCGTGGGTGGGGGTCCATTGCTGGGTCTGAGGCGACATGCGCCGAGTCTGCCGAGAGCGGTACCGCCCTGACCAGCACCGCGTCGGCCGAATCCGGCCGGTGCGACCCCCTTCGGCGTCCGCATTGCGGGTACGGTCCCCGCATGAGCGTACGCGTCGTGCACACCGCCGGGCTGGGCGAGGACGGGCTCCGCGAGGTGCGGGCCCTGCTGGAGGGCGCCTTCGAGGGGGACTTCGACGACCTCGACTTCGAGCACGCGCTCGGCGGGATGCACGCCCTGGCGTACGAGGGGGAGCGGATCGTCGCGCACGGCAGCGTGGTCATGCGCCGGGTGGTGCACCGGGGCCGGTCCCTGCGCACCGGGTACGTCGAGGCCGTGGCCGTGCGGTCCGACCGGCGCCGCCGGGGGCTGGGCGCGGGGATCGTGGCCGCCCTGGAGCAGGTGATCGCCGGGGCCTACGTGCTCGGCGCGCTCTCGGCCTCGGAGCAGGGGGCCGCCCTGTACGCGGGCCGGGGCTGGAGCGTGTGGGGCGGGGAGATCGGGACCCTGGGGCCCGGCGGGCCGGAGCGGCTCGCCGAGGAGGAGGGGTCGACGTACGTGTGGGCGCCGCCCGGTGGGGTCCTGCCGGACCCCACCGGGCGACTCGACTTCGACTGGCGCGACGGGGACGTGCTGTAGCGGGCGCTCAGCCGCTGATGCTCGGGGCGCCTGTCTCGATGTGGCCCGTGTAGCGGCGCGACCAGGTGCCGTCGGAGTCGGCCAGGATCGTGAAGTCGTACCAGCCGTTCGAGTACGCCACCACGTTCCAGAAGTCCTCGCGGGAGGAGTTCGCCGGGACGGTGTAGGTCCAGGGGCCGTCCGTGCGGTAGGCGTTGGAGCGCACGGTGAAGGTGACCGCCGAGGCGGAGGCGTTGGTCAGCTTGAAGTAGATCGCGGTCTTGCCGGTTCCCGGCTCGGTCGCGAAGCGGGCCGCCACCTCGATCGACCTGCCCGCCTTGGTGGTGTCTCCGATGAACCGGCGCAGGAAGCGGTTCGGGCCGACCATCGAGAGGTCGTACTTGCCGGAGCCGCTGCCGGTCCCGATGTTGAAGTAGTCGCTCGCGACGCCGCCCGGGTCGACCGTGTACTCCCAGGACGCGGTGTCGCGGTACTGGTGCGGGCGGATCTGGAAGTGCGCCGCGCTCGTGGCCTGCGCGCCCTGGTTGGTCATCGAGAACCAGGCGAGGATCTTGCCGGCCGCGCCGAACTCGAAGCGGTCGAGGTTGCCGTTCACCTGGTAGGGAAGGGCGCGCGCCGGGCGGGTCCCGGACTCCTGCACCGGCAGGGCGTTGTCCTGGGGGACCGGGTTGGACAGCGGGCCGCAGGTCGACTGCCCGATCACCTTCGCGGTGGACGGCAGGCCCGCCGGGACCCCGTAGACCGGGTGGGCGAAGTCGAAGACGCCGGTGAGGTCGCCGGTCACCTTGCGGCGCCAGGCGCTGATGTTCGGACAGGTGGCGGGGGTGCCGATGGCCGCGGTCCAGGTCTCCATGAACTGGAGCACGGAGGTGTGGTCGAAGACCTCGGAGCTGACCCAACCGCCGCGGGTCCAGGGGGACATCACGATCATCGGAACGCGGAAGCCCAGGCCGATCGGGGTGCCGTCGATGTACTCGCCGGGGGTGCCGGGCGGGGCGACGGGCGGCGGCACGTGGTCGAAGAAGCCGTCGTTCTCGTCGTAGTTGAGGAAGAGGACGGTCGAGTCGAAGACCTCGGGGTTGGCGGCCAGGGCGCGGTAGACCAGGTCCACGAAGTGCGCGCCGTCGGCGGGCGGGGCGTAGGGGTGCTCGGAGAAGGCCTCGTTGGCCACGACCCAGGAGACCTGGGGCAGGGTGCCGGCGACCACGTCCGCGCGGATGGCGGCGGCGATGTCGTCGGGGGTGGAGCCGGTGACCTTGGGGACCGATCCCATGCCCCGGTCCCACAGCGGGTTGCCGGGGGCGGCGTCGGTGAACTTCTTGAAGTAGGCCAGGCCGTTGTCGCCGTAGTTGTCCTGGGCGTTCTGGTAGACCTTCCAGCTCATGCCCGCCCGCTGGAGGGCCTCCGCGTAGGTCTCCCAGGTGAGCCCGGACTCGTCGCCGCCGTCCTTGCTGCCCGCGTCGACCTTGCCGCTCCACAGGAAGGTGCGGTTGGGCCCGGTGGCGCTGAGGGTGGAGCAGAAGTAGGCGTCGCAGATGGTGTAGTTGTCGGCGAGACCGTAGTGGAAGGGGATGTCCCCGCGGTCGAGGTAGCCGAGGGTGCGGGTGTTGCCGACGCCGGTGACGAAGTTGTCCATCCGGCCCTTGTTCCAGGCCGCGTGCTGGGAGGACCAGCTGTGCGGCAGGTCGCCGTTGCACTGGGCGAGGGTCTCGCCGTCGACCCCGCCGACGGCCGGGGTGGAGCTGAGCTTCCACGGGTACTGCCGGCCGCCCCAGTTGTACTGGTTGAACATGCCCCAGCCGCCCGGGATGTTGCCCGCGGCGCGGTCGCCGAAGCCGCGGACGCCCTTCAACTTGCCGAAGTAGTGGTCGAAGCTGCGGTTCTCCTGCATGAGGATCACCACGTGCTTCACGTCCGTGATCGTGCCGGTCGCGGCGGCCGCGGCGGCCGTCGCCGTCATCGGGGGCAGCGCCGCCCCCGCCACCAGCCCCGCGCCGATACCGACGAATCCTCTGCGGCTGATCGGAGTCACTGGCCACCACTCCCCACTCGGGTGCCCTGTCGGCACGTCAGCCGCAAGAGTGGCGGCGCGGGCTTCAAAGGTCTACAGCCGTGCGGTAAGGGTTCGGTGAACTTCGGGTGGCTGTATTCAGCCATCGATCCCGACGAGCATCTTGCCGAGATTCTCCCCGCGGAGCATGCCCAGGAAGGCGTCCACGGTGTGCTCGAAGCCCTGGACAACGGTGGTGTCGGTGCCGATCCGGCCACTGCGCAGGTGCGGGACGAGGAAGTCCTCCAGCTCGTCCTGCAGATTGGTGTGATTGCGAACCAATACCCCTTCCAGCCGCAGCGACTTGTGTACGACCTCGAAGAGGTTGCGCGGCGCGGCGGGCGAGCGGTCGGCGTTGTACATCGAGATCGCGCCCACCCAGGCGATCCGGCCGTACTCCCGCAGGACGTCGATCGCCCCCGCCAGGTGGTCGCCGCCGACGTTGTCCACGTACACGTCGATGCCGTCCGGGGCGGCCGCCGCCAACTGCTCGCCGACCGGGCCGTCGTGGTAGTCGAAGGCGGCGTCGAAGCCCAGGTCGCCGGTCAGGTGGGCGACCTTGGCCGCCGAGCCCGCGCTGCCGATGATCCGGCGCGCGCCGAGCAGCCGGGCGATGTGGCCGGTGGCGACGCCGACCCCGCCCGCGGCGGCCGAGACGAAGAGGTCCTCGCCCGCGCGCAGTCCCGCCGTGCGGGTCAGGGCCGCGTAGGCGGTCAGTCCGGTGCCGCCCAGGATGCTCAGGTAGGCCTCCAGCGGTACGCCCTCGTGGCCGCGCAGCACGCGGGCGCCGGCCACGCCGCGGGTGACGAGCGCGTGGGTGCGCCAGCCCTCCCGGTGGAAGACCAGGTCGCCCTCGTTCAGGCCCGGGTCGCGGGAGGCGATCACCCGGCCCACCGAGCGGCCCTCCAGCGGGGTGCCCAGCTCGAAGCCGCCCTCGCCGCCGTCCATCATCCCGCGGTGGTACGGGTCCACGGAGAGCAGCAGGTTCTCCACCAGGGCGGTGCCCGGGGCGGGGGAGGGGACGGGAGCGGCGGCGACGGTGAAGTCGGCGGCGGTCGGGAAGCCGGTGGGGCGGGCGCTCTGGTGGACGGCGTACGCGGTCTGGGAAGTCATGATCAGGAGGCTAGGAAGGAATCACCGGGTCGGGCAGGGGGTTGCGTTCATGGATGGGTGCCATCCATGAACGACGCTCATGGAACGAGGTGGGAGGCGCGTGGAGCTGTTGCCCCAGGAGCTGCGGGTGCTGGTCGCGGTCGCCGCGGCGGGGGGCTTCTCGGCCGCCGCCCAGAGCCTCGGACTCACCCAGTCCGCCGTCTCCCACTCGGTCCGCGGCAGCGAGGCCAAGCTCGGCGTCGTCCTCTTCGAGCGGGGCCGTACGGGCGCCAGGCCCACGCCCGCCGGGGAGCGCGCCGTCGCCCACGCCCGCCGGATCCTGCGGTTGTACGAGGTGCTGGCCGCCGAGGCGCGCGGCGCCGGGCGGGACTGCGGGGCCGACCGCGTCGAGGGACCGCTGCGCGTCACCGCCTTCCGCAGCGCCGCCCTGCACCTGCTGCCGCCGGCCCTGGCGCGGTTGACCGCGCTGCACCCCGGCATCCGGCCCGAGGTGCGCGTGGTGCGCGAGTTGGGGGCCGGCAGCGCGGGCGAGGTGGCCGCGGGCCGCGCCGACCTGGGCATCGCGACGCTGGGCGGGTCCGGCGAGGTGCCGCCCGGGCTGCTGACGGGGGTGCTCGTCGAGGAGGCGTACGCCCTGGTCCACCCGGCCGGGCATCCGAGTCCGCGCGCGCTGCCCCTGTTGGACTGGGACGAGAACTGCGGCTCCTACACCCGTGCGTGGTGGCGGGCCCAGGACTGGATCCCCGGCGCCACCGTCAAGGCGGAGGACGACGCGATGGTGCTGACGATGGTCGGCCGGGGGTTGGGGATGGCGATCATGCCCGAGCTGTCGCTGCGCGAGGCCACGGACGCCGTGGAGATCGTCGGTCTCGGCCCGCGCGGGCCCGTGCGGAGCGTGGGATACGTCACCACGCCGGAATCCGCCTCCACCCTGGCCGTCAGGGCGCTGATCAGGGAACTCAGGGCTGAGAGGGGCTGAAACGGACTGATCGGGAGGGGCTCGGACAGGTCCTTCCGGTGGGTTCGCCGTCTCAGATAGTAGGAAGTCCGAGTAATTGCGGAGACATACAGGGCGTGCTGGCCTAGCTTTGTAGGAGCCGAACGTCTCGCTGATCCAGCGAATGGCGGTCGAGAGCGTGCGCCCCGAGACAGGCAACCCCTGTGGCGCACCGTTCCCCGCCCCTTCCGGCGCCTTGAAGATCCCCCTCTCTTCTCAAGGAGTCGATCACCATGTCCGAGACCTCTGCCGTCCGCCGCGTCCGCCACGGCTCCCGCCCCGCCGACGCCGACCGCAAGAACGCCGCAGCCGCCCTCCAGCGCGCCCTCGACCGCCGTGACAACGGCGGCTCCACCGGGCACTGACCACCCGCTGCCCACGACATGTGCTGTCCACATCCTGGACGGCACATGTCGAGGGCTGGGACAGGGAGTACGGTTCCGACATGGCGACCAGCATCAATCTCGCAGTGATCCCCGGTGACGGAATCGGCCAGGAAGTCGTGGCTCAGGGCCTCAAGGTCCTTGCCGCGGTCCTGCCCCAGGACGTGAAGCTGGAGACCAAGGAATACGACCTCGGCGCCCAGCGCTGGCACCGCACCGGTGAGACCCTCCCGGACGCGGAGCTCGAATCCCTCAAGGGGCACGACGCGATCCTCCTGGGCGCCATCGGCGACCCGTCGGTCCCGTCGGGCGTGCTGGAGCGCGGGCTGCTGCTCAAGCTCCGCTTCGCCTTCGACCACTTCATCAACCTGCGGCCGTCGAAGCTCTTCCCCAACACCGCCACCCCGCTGGCGGGCCGTCCGGACATCGACTTCGTCGTCGTCCGCGAGGGCACCGAGGGCCCGTACACCGGCAACGGCGGCTCGCTGCGCACCGGTACGCCCGCCGAGGTGGCCACAGAGGTCAGCGTCAACACCGCCTACGGTGTGGAGCGCGTGGTGCGCGACGCGTACGAGCGCGCCAACGCCCGCCCCCGCAAGAAGCTGACGCTCGTCCACAAGAACAACGTCCTCGTCTTCGCCGGCCACATGTGGAAGAACATCTTCGACACGGTCGGCAAGGAGTACCCCGAGGTCACCACCGACTACCTGCACGTCGACGCCGCGACGATCTTCTTCGTCACGCAGCCCGAGCGCTTCGACGTGATCGTCACGGACAACCTCTTCGGTGACATCCTCACCGACCTGGCCGCCGCCGTGACCGGCGGGATCGGCCTGGCCGCCTCCGGGAACATCAACCCGACCGGCGCCTTCCCGTCCATGTTCGAGCCGGTCCACGGCTCGGCCCCGGACATCGCGGGCACCGGCAAGGCCGACCCGACCGCGACGATCCTCTCCGTCGCCCTCCTGCTGCGCCACCTGGGCCACGAGTCCCAGGCCGCCCGCATCGAGGACGCGGTCTCGGCCGACCTGGCCGAGCGCGACGGCACCTTCCGCAGCACGGACCAGATCGGCGACGCCCTCGTCGCACGAGTAGCCGGCTGACCCGGCAGCTCCACTTCCAGGAAGCCGCCGGGTGGCACACCGCACCCGGCGGCTTTTCCTGCACGGCCCCGGGTGCCACCATCTCCCCTGGGCCGCAACACCCCCGTTTCACCGGAGCCCTCGCGCGCGCGATAATCGAACGTGAGGCCGCGGAATGCGGGGAAGCTCGGACGTCCTAGTACGCCGTGAGCGCGGTCCGCCCTACGAACCGGTGAAGGACAAGCACTCATGACGACGCCCACGATCGAGCTGAAGCCCTCCTCGACCCCCCTGTCCGCCGCGGAGCGCGAGGCGATCCTGGCCAGCCCCGGATTCGGCCGCCACTTCACCGATCACATGGTGACGATCAAGTGGACCGAGGGACGCGGCTGGCACGACGCCGAGCTGGTGCCCTACGCGCCGCTGTCGATGGACCCGGCCAACATGACGCTGCACTACGCGCAGACGATCTTCGAGGGCCTCAAGGCCTACAAGCAGCCCGACGGCACCGTCGCCACCTTCCGCCCGCAGGCCAACGCCGAGCGGTTCCAGCGCTCGGCCCGCCGCATGGCGATGCCGGAACTGCCGACCGAGCTGTTCATCGAGGCGTGCGACGCGCTCATCAAGCAGGACCGCGCCTGGGTGCCGGACTCCGGCGAAGCCTCCCTCTACCTGCGCCCGTTCATGTTCGCGAGCGAGGTCGGCCTCGGTGTCCGCCCGGCGAACGAGTTCCTCTTCATCGTGATCGCCTCCCCGGCCGGCGCCTACTTCCCCGGTGGCGTCAAGCCGGTCTCCGTCTGGCTCTCCGAGGAGTACGTCCGCGCCGTCAAGGGCGGCACCGGCGACGCGAAGACCGGCGGCAACTACGCCGCCTCCCTCGTGGCCCAGGCCCAGGCCGCCTCGCACGGCTGCGACCAGGTGGTCTGGCTCGACGCGATCGAGCACCGCTGGATCGAGGAGATGGGCGGCATGAACCTGTACTTCGTGTACGGCGACCGCATCGTCACCCCGGAGCTGACCGGCTCGCTCCTGCCGGGCATCACCCGCGACTCCCTCCTCACCATCGCCCGCGACCTCGGCTACACCGCCGAAGAGGGCCGGATCACCACCGAGGACTGGAAGCGCGACAACGAGAACGGCACCCTCACCGAGGTGTTCGCCTGCGGCACCGCCGCCGTCATCACCCCGGTCGGCTCGGTCAAGTCCGAGCGCGCCGACTGGACCCAGGGCGACGGCGAGCCCGGTGAGGTCACCATGAAGCTCCGCAAGGCGCTCCTGGACCTCCAGACCGGCAACGCCGCCGACACCCACGGCTGGATGCACCCGCTCGGCTAGCCGCTCCCGCCCCGCCGGTACGACGACGGCCCGCGCCCCCGACGAAAGGGGGC